>NZ_JBXEQE010000012.1:0-175770 GCF_056858335.1 Agaribacillus sp. DX54 | reverse complement strand
ACTCCGCCTTGTGGTGTACCCTTTGTTCTTTCCGCAATTTTGCCTACTCTGGATACACCTGCTTTAAGCCATCTTTCAATATACATCAACACCCACCCCTCTTTGGTGTACCTTCTCAACGCCTTCATCAATAAGATATGGTCTATGTTATCAATCAAAGAACCCACAAATGTCAAGGTCTACTACCCAACTGTAGTAACCACATCGGGCTACAGCTTTTTCTAGTGCCTGATGGCTACTTCTTTGGGGGCGGTACCCATAGCTATCATTATGGAAGCTGTTTTCTACCTTGGGTTCCAGATAACTTTTGATAACCTGTTGTGCGATGCGATCCGATACCGTAGGTATGCCAAGGCCACGTGAACCTCCGCATTTCTTTGGTATCAGAACCTCTTTCACAACGGGCGGAAAGTAGCTGCCAGACGTCATCCGGTTCCAGATCTTGTAAAGATTTCCTGATAAGTTCGCAGAAAAATCCTCCAAACTCTGTCCGTCTATTCCGGCACTGCCTCTATTAGACTTTACTTTCCTGTACGCATCCAAAACATTTTCTTGGTGATAGGATGCTGTTTTGTCTCATAATAATCAATCATCCTTCTTTCAAAGTTGTTGTTTACACAAAACTAACCTGGCTAAGCCCTTCCCTCCAACTCCATTACAGCGTCTTCAACAGTACTACGACTTAGTCCGCCTATGTACAATTCATTGGTTTACTGCCTTAAGGGGTTTCCGCTTGTGCATTTCCCTTAATATTCTTGTACAAATTCCCTTGTTCCGTTAAATCGCCTGTAATAGTGTCCTGCCACCTCTGTACCGCCTGTCACCTAGTCAACCCCAGTTTACTGCCACTAAGCTTTAGTCTTGGAAAAGAAACTAATCTTCCAATTTCGACAGGGTCTGGCGATATCGATACTTTAGTACGGTGATTCACTTTCATTCAGCTCACTAAAACATACCTGACGGGTAATTCCCCCGCCTTTTCCTTAACGCTCAGCACCTCAACCTTTCGATATGAAGCACCTTAAGGTGGTTTGCAGGATGTGACTGTCACCTCCTACGGTGGGCCTACCACCATCAATTTAACAGCATGCGGTGTGCTAAGCCGCTTCAAGGCACACTGTCTCATCGGCCTGTAAGTACTTTTGGTTGACCACCAGCAGTTTAAGCAGCTCCCATAAAGGGCCAGGTGCTTCCAGCCTTTTATCAGCCAATCCGATGCTGTGGAAGCAGAGATATTGACCCCTAAGCGGCGGTACTTATCAAGCTGGCGATGCAGGGGCAATCCATAGACATATTTATCAATGCTCATCTGAGCGATGCCCATTTCGGAAGGAATGCCTTTGTTGATCACTCTTTCAGGAAGTTGACCGCTAATAATACCGCCGCCATGGGCTTTGGCATATTTAGGGCGTATGTAACGCTTCACATAGAACTCGGCCGGAACCAGGTCCAACACTTCGGTGATATCTTCTCCTATTTTTACACATCCGCTGATATCTTCGGTGGGTTCTATGATGATCTCTTCCCTGCGCAGGTGCCCGGGCAATGGCATACGCCCAGTACCTTTGGCCCGCTTCTTGGGCGTTTTATTCGGCTGGGCTACTGCTACCTGCTCACTAAGGGTTTCCTGCTGTGCGGTGGTAGTACCCAACTCAAAAAGATTGAGCTGGTCTACATCCACATCAACAGTCTTCAGCTTTTCATTCTTTTGACCATAAAGGTACTTGCGAAACCGGTCTAACTGGAAGGTGAGTTCTTCTATTTGATGGGCTTGTTGGGTAATGGTGGCCTGAGATTTCTCCCGCTCTTCTTCAAGGGTTGCCAGCGACTGTTCATAGCGTAGTTTATAGTCAATTTTCTGGTCTGTCGCTGTGTTTCCCATACCTCTAAGATAAGTAAAAAAGTGGGCTTGAAGCTATTTAAAGACTGTTTTTTCATCACTTTTTTCACCCCCTCAAAGCAGGCCTGTAACGCTTGCGTAACCGAACCGTTTTGAGGATTACCCCCTCCAAAAGAAGGGTCAGTTGATGGCTACTGATCGCACTTGATTGACCCGCAGGCCATTCAAAAGTATCCCGCTCCAGCTTTTTGATGTAAAGCGAAAAACCATCCCCATCCCACTGCAATAACCACAGCTGGTTAGACCGCTTGCCAATGAACACAAACACATCACCACTCAACGGGTCTGCCCCCAGTTCATTGCGTACCAAACCTGACAGTGAATAGAGACCAAAGCGCATATCACATGGCGAACGATATAGAAAATAGCGGCAACTGCGCATCAGACTCAGCATGCTGATCAGGGCAAGGTTTTGAGCAGGTAGAGCGATTGCGCTGGCCCTTGCCATTCAATACTCACTCCACCAGGGTAACGGACAATCGCTCTTACTTCTACCGATGGGGCTAAATCTAATTGAACGGCCTGAAAACCTTCAGGCGCTGGGGCAGCGGATTGCTTCTCTAACTTACTCACCCAATAATAAAATGTGGAAACGGGGATACCTGCCTGTGTGGCATAGACTTTCTTTCCCAATCCTGAGGATTGCCAATGCTCATAGTGCTTGCGCATCTGTGTTATATTGTATCTTTTCATACAACAAGACTAGCTACACTAAAGGAAAATTCAAATATGGGGTCTGTCGGACGCATACTTATAATTTGAAAATAATACTTAACATCAGTAATTATCACAAAATTATATATAATTGCATTGGACTAGATTAAAGATTTAAATAAAACAGCCAAAGATGACCACACAAAACTTTCAGGAGGAAGATATAAGTATTAAAGAACAATTTTTAAAATTAGTGACACTTATTAATAATTATTTAAAGACAGTTGTCATTAGTCTTTTTTTTGGTTTTGCACTGGGTTTAACTCTCTTTTTAATTAAAAAACCAATTTATTTCAGTAGCATGATTATTTCTACCGGCATAATCGACCTTCCAAGTGGCAGAAATCTGATTTTAACTCTACAAAACCTGATAGATGAAAAGAATTTTTCAGAGATTTCAAAGAAGCTTTCACTGGAGGAGTCTTCAGTAAAGAAACTCAAAAGAATAAAACTAGAAAATATTTTTGAAGTATATAATGAAACCGAGACAAAAACCGTGAAGATTTCTGTTGAAGTTACGGATATAAAAATTCTTCCAAACTTGCAGAAAGGTATTTTGAAATATTTAGAAAACAATCCGTATGTTAAAAAACGAATTGACATTAAGATAAAAAGTTATAATGCTAAAATATTTTTTTTACAAAATGAATTAGATCAAATAGAAAAACTGAAAAACGATATAGTGAAAGGCCAAATTTTTGATGAAAAATTTGGTAATGTTATGCTACTTAATCCATTTACAATTTATAAAGAATTGGTCGATTTATTTGACCAAAAACTGCAATCAGAAAGAGATTTATTATTGGTGCAGAACTTTCAGATAATTGAAGGCTTTACACCATTTCAAAAACCAGTAAGCCCTAAATTGGGACCAAACATTTTATTTGGGGTTACCATTGGATTAACCATATGTATTACTATAATCGTTTTTGATAAGATAAATAAATTAATAAAGAATAGTAAAACCGGAAAATCTAGCTTTGTTAAATGAAAAGGCCATCATCAAGAACCGATCGTTTTGCTATGTTCTATTCTTTTTTAGCACAGCCAACAAAAAAGTAAACCGTTACACATGGCTGAAAACAGTGCCTGGAATGATTAATGACCTCTTCACAAACAGATTTGAAAAATTTTTGTCCAAAAATAGGAACTTTTTAGCCCATAGCAAAAGCTAAGGTCAACAAACACCCAAACATGAGGGGTTGCATTCGGATTACTTTGACATATCTATTACTTTAATATTTTTTACACTACCTTTATAACATTGAAAATAGTTTATTCTATCTATATTCCTGATATGTCATTTGAATAAACAAAGGGAATGAAACTCTTATTATGATATCAAATTCTAACGAAAGTGGTTTATCTTTTAATTTAAAATCGGTTGAAAATAAGTTTCAAAAAAATTCTACCTGAAAATTACAAATCTGTTTATAAAAGTTTTTTTGCTTTATCCATACTTCAAATGACAAACTATATATTGCCGCTTGTTACAATTCCTTATATAGTCAGAGTTATTGGAACTGAAAAATTCGGTTTAATCTCATTTGCACAAACTATTATGGTATTTTTTACAGTCTTTACTGATTATGGATTCCATGTAACCGCGACTAGAGAAATTTCAATCAACCGAAAAAATATTCGAAAGGTTTCGATAACGTTTTCCAAAGTCCTCATCACGAAACTTGCATTGGGCTTTTGTTGTTTTATAATCCTTCTTCTGCTAGTATCATTAATTCCAAAATTTCAAAGTGAGAAGTTCGTTTACATAATTGGTTTCACCATAGTAATAGGCCATATGTTGATGCCTATTTGGTTTTTCCAAGGTATAGAAAAAATGAAATACATAACATATTTAAATTTAGTTTCTAAGTTTATTTTCACTTCATTGATTTTTATACTCATCAAAAAACCTTCTGACTATATATACATATTATTTTACCATGGACTTGGTAATATTGTATCGGGGACTTTAAGCCTATTCCTTGTTATTGTAATTTTCAATGTAAAGTTCAAATTATACAAGTGGGAAAAAGTTTGGTCTGAACTCTTAGATGGGTTTTCAATCTTTCTGAGCAATATTTCAATTATGACCTTCAAAAGCTCTGGGATTTTCATTCTTGGAATTGTTTCAACAAATCAAATTATTGGATATTACAGCATCGCTGATAAGGTAATACAGGCCTTTTGGCAAGTTCTAAATGTATTTTCACAAGCTATTTATCCTTTCATATGCAAATTGTCTATTAAAGCTCATCAAGATTTAAGGCTTTTTTTTAGAAACCTGTTTACTCCATTTATATTTATCATTTTCATAGGTTGCATATTAATCTATTTAAACGCCAACCGGATCGTTGAACTCATTTCAGGAGAGAATATAATAGAGGCTTCAAAAATATTGCGCATACTTAGCGCCGTTCCGTTTCTTGTAGCCTTAAATATTCCAGCCAATCAAACTCTCTTGGTATATAATTTCAAAAAAAGTTATTCAATAACAATGTTAATGGCGGCTTTTATATGTTTGATTTTAAGCTATATTTTATTTCATTTATTTGATTTTATTGGAATTGCTTATGCCACACTTGCAACCACACTATATATCACAATTAGTTTGCATTTAATCCTAAAGTATAAATATTCATCACATGCTCTTTTCTAAGATATGAAATGTGAAATTTGCTCAAATTCTAATAAAAACGAAGTTATGACAGGTAAAGAAATGATGTTTGGATTAAGACATCAATTCGATTACTTTCGTTGCTCAAATTGTGGATGTATACAAATAAAAGATATTCCCGACAACATAAGTCAATATTATCCTCACGATTATTATAGTTATTCCTCTAAAGAGAATTCTAACAAAGATCATTGGATTATAAAATATTTAAAAAGGGAAAGGTTAAAATATTCCGTATTCAATAGCAGTTTAATAGGCAAAGTTTTATTTCATATCGATAACGAAAAAAAACTCAGAGCACTTTCAAAAATTAATGTTAATAAAAGCATGTCTGTTTTAGACATAGGGTGCGGAAATGGTGAAGAGCTTCTACGGCTTCAAAAAATTGGATTTAGAAAGCTAACTGGTATTGATCCATATATTGAAAATGATATTTTTTATGATTGCGGGGTCAAAATATATAAAAAGGAGCTACTAAAATTGGATGAGAAGTTTGATGTGATTATGATGCATCATTCTTTTGAACATATGGTAAATCCAAAAGAAATTTTTAAAAAAGCAAAACAACTATTAAATAAAAATGGATATATAATTATAAGGATACCTGTGTCAGATACTTTTGCCTTCAATCATTATGGAACTAGTTGGGTGGCATTTGATGCGCCAAGGCATTTTTTTTTACATACTACTAAAAGTATAAAATATTTATGCAAACTCCACAAACTGAGCCTTACCGATGTAGTTTATGATTCAACTGATTTTCAATTTTGGGGAAGTGAACAACACCAAAATAATATTGCAACATTTTCTGAAAATTCCTATGCTGTCAACCCAAAAAAATCCATCTTTAAAAGAAATGACATTATAAGCTTTAAGAAAAAGGCAAATCGTTTGAATAGAATTAAAGAAGGAGATCAGGCTATATTTTATATTTCAAAAGAGTTAGAGTAAAGCCTATTAAAATGCAACCTAAGGTATACATAATCATATTAAACTATAACGGCTGGGCAGATACAATAGAGTGTCTTGAGACCATTCTTAAGCTTAAATATTCAAATTTTCAAGTTCTAATTGTAGATAATAATTCTACAAACAACTCTGTGGAAATGATACAAAAATGGGCTGCAGGAGATTTTAATTTAATATTAGACCGTTCAAATACATTAAATGAATTTGTTTATCCATTAGTTAAAAAACCAATTAATTATTTGCTAATTGATCACTCACATAATCTCAATCAAAAAACTATAAATAGGGAGGAAAAAGTCGTGTTAATTCGAAATTACAGAAATAATGGTTATGCTGGGGGGAACAATATTGGGATAAAATATGCGCTCTACAAAGATGATTTCAAATACTTATGGATAATCAACAATGATGTAGTACTTGAGCCTGAATCCTTAGGACACCTAGTGAAAAAAGCGCAATACTATGAGAACATTCGGAAAAAAGTAGGAATAATAGGCAATAAAATTCTTCATTATTACTTCCCAAAAACAATTCAATATGCAGGAGGAGCAAAATATTATAAATGGATAGGAATCGCTTCTGCAATTGGTGGTTTCAAAAAAGATGATGGGAGATATGATGTTAATGAGATTGCCATGGATCAGGTTTCAGGTGCATCGATGTTCGTAAGAAAAGAATTCCTTAACTCGGTTGGTTTGCTTTGTGAAGATTATTTTCTTTTTTCCGAAGAAATTGATTGGGCTGAGAGAGGAAGAAGTAAAGGGTGGGGGCTAGGGTATGAATGGAGGGCAAAAGTCTATCATAAAGTTAGCGCAAGTACAGGCAACCATGCATTACCAAAAAAAATTAAAAAGAGCAAATTTACGGATTTTTATGTTATTCGAAGCACATTAATTTTCACCAGAAAGTTTTTCCCAATCTGTCTACCAACAGTATACTTAGGTATACTGGGTATGCTTATAAATCGGTTGAGGAGAGGACAAATTAACCGAGTTGGGATGATATTAAAAATTCTAATTAACCCCTCAAAAGATCTATAAATATTGATGGTTTCACAATAACTCAACACTCTGCACTAATGAAGAAAGTAATTTTTTACATTTCATTTGTCTTTTTTTTCCTAGCTGGCGGCTTCATTAATTACTTTGGTTTATTGCCCATAAAAATGGCTTATATTTCATTTTTGCCCTTCCTATTATTTTTTTTTTTAAAAGTAAAAATAAACTATGTTCTACTCACATCAATAATTTTTTTTATTTCAATTTTTACTTCCGCCATTGTCAATCAAACGGAATTAAAATTGTTATTTCTTTATCTTCAACATGCTGTCACTCCTTTTGTATTCTACTTCTTGGCTGACAAGTTTTTAAATCCCAAAAATATAAAGCTTGTATTAAAACTATGTCTTTTTATCGGGATAATTCAACTTCCAGTGGTTATCGCTCAAAAAGCATTTTTTCATGTCATTTCAAAATTTGGAGCTGTACCTGTACAGGAAATAGACATTGGATTCGGAACTTTTTATACTTCAAACGATCCCAGCTTAGCTTTTTTTTTGTTATGCTATATTCTTTTTCTCCTTTTTGATACTAAAAACAACTATTTCATTAAACGTAAGATGTTTATAGCTGGCTGGTTAACCTTATCAATTTTAGCTTTAAACTCAAAGCTTTCAATTCTAATATTAGCACTAATTTGGGGTTTCTATATTTTTACCAAAGCAAAACCTCAAGTTCTTTTTTCATTTATTGTTGTATTTCCTATAGTGATTAGTTTTAGTTTATTACTTGGTTTTGAAAAGCAGATTCGTGGAAACATTGAGGGTTTAACTAGAAGGATTTCGTTCAATATAGATACCTATCATTCCAGATTATTTTACAACAAAGCAATGGGAAACCGACCAGCAGCCGTCTTACATCACCTCAATAGCCCAATAAGATATTTTGGTAATGGTCCGTATTCAACTTTTGATCCTAACACGAAAAAGTACAAGTTTGGTGGTGATGCAAGTCATTTATTAAATGTTTACGCGGATATTGGAATAATCGGCTTAGTACTCAGTTATTGTATGTTGATTGCGAAATTAAAAGGTAGAGAAGTAAATTTATACCTTTTAGGATGTATTTCCACTTTATTTATTTTTTCAAGCACAGTCAATATATTGACTGACGGAAGCATTATGCTAGCTTTCAATATCTTTATTAATTCTTCTTTAGTAAGACCTTTGGCAATTAAACAAATCAACTCATGAATTTATTGCTTTTTCCTTTTCATGATATTCGAAAAAGTTTAAAATATGGATTTAGAAACAGAGACGGACATTTTATTAGACAACTTAGCAAACATCCTAAAGTTTCCAAAGTGGTTGTTGTAAATCGCCCTATTACTCCTGCAGAGATTGTTTACTCTAAAATAAATTGGAAAACTAAAGGCGAAGTGATACAACAAAGCGGATTATCTAGAGTTGTTAAAATTCATGAGCAATTGTATGTACTAGATTATATGTCTTTACAGGTAATTAGAAATATGATTAAAAAGAAGTCATGGTTTTGGGAAGCATACTCTAATCCAAAATTTATTGAATTTATTAACAATTCTCTTGGAAGACTCAATGTAGATGAATACAATTGCTTATTCAACAACATCTTCTCATCAGACTCATTGTTTCATTTAACACCCAGATGTGCTGTTTTAGATGCTTTTGATAATTGGCTTAGATGGCCTCATTACCATTACATGGAACAGAAAATAACAAAAGGATATAAAACCTACTCTGAATTGTGCAATTTTTGGATAACAAATTCTGAGGAAAACAAGACTATTTTCCAAAAAATATTCAAAGTGAAGGAGTGTCATGTTATTAAAAATGGAGTCAATGCTGAATTATTCAATAGAACATATGAAGTTCCAAAAGATATTGAAAACTTAAAAAAACCTGTAATCGGTTTTGGGGGCACGATAACCCATCTTTTTAATCATGAATTATTTAACAGAATAACAAGTGATCATCCCGAGTATAGCTTCGTGATTATTGGGTCTATAATAGATAAAAAGGTTTTTAAAATGATAAAAAAAGTTCCGAATTTATATTATTTAGGTAATAAGCATTATAATATTTACCCATCATACATAAAAAGTTTTGATATATGCATTATACCATATCATACCAAAGAAAAAGCTCATGGGGGGGACTCCATAAAATTTTATGAATATCTAGCCGCAAACAAACCAATTGTATCAACCGATGGAAACGGCGTTTATAAAATAAATGAGAATGTTTTGATAGCCAAAAATGCTGGAGATTTTTCTGACAAACTAAGATTAGCTTTACAAATGAAAACAACGGATTTCAAGATTCCTGAAGAATTAACTTGGAAGTTTAAATCCGATTTACTCATTAGGCGTTTTCAGTCTCACATGGAAACTTAAAACACTTGATCGAATATTAAAGTGATAGATCCAGAACATTTGATTAAAGAGAAAATACACAATTATGTTTTCTTTTACACACTTGCAGTAGTGGCTTTTACTTTGCCCTTATCTAGGGAAATTAATGGTTTAACAAGCATTATCTTGGTTACAAATTGGTTGCTTGAAGGAAAATTCAAACAAAAACTAAGCGTGCTCAAAACGAGCAAAATACTTATACTTTTTCTAGGATTTTATATTCTTCTTGTTCTAAGTTTCATGTGTTCTACAAATATATCTTATGGGTTAAAAGTACTAGAAAGGAATATTTCATGGGTCATCTATCCTGTTGTTATTTTTTCTAGTACAATACTAGCAAAAAACCAACTTAAATTCGTACTTGTTTCATTTGCTATGGGTTGCGCGATTGGGATCATTATTTGTTTGATTTGCGCTTCTTATGATTATTGGATTTCTGGCGAGATAAAACATTTTTTTTATCATCAATTTGCTTCCTATATAGGAATGCATGCAGTTTATTTTTCATTCTACATATTAGTAGCAATGTTTATTATTGCTAATTTTTATTTCAAAAAACACTACTGCTATTCTAAGAAAATAAAGCTTTTTACCATCTTTTTGTTGGTAGTTTACCTATTAGCTATTATTCTGTTGTCATCTAAAATCATTTTGGTGTCTCTTTTCTTTTTTTTAAATATCTTTCTATTTCGGTTCTTCTTAAAGAAACAAAAGATTAAAATGGGTTTAGCAATAATAATTATAGGCAATATTCTGTTAACCTCACTAGTTTCGAACATTCCATTTATAAGAGAAAGGTTTTCATTAGCCATAAATTCCAATCTTGAACTTGTTAAAAAGGATAATTATTCAGGGGTTAGAAGATATAGTGGTATAACCATAAGGTTGATTCTTTGGAGATTCGCGGTGGAAATTATGAGTGATGAAAAAAGTTGGTTATTCGGTAATTATGTTGGTGATGCAAGAGAGTTACAAAGATTAAAAGCATCAGAATATAGTTTATTTACCGGGAAACCGAATGACCAAAATGGATGGCCGGATTTAACCAGATATAATGCTCACAATCAATACATTCAATATTTGCTTTCCATGGGCTTAATTGGTTTAGGCTATTTCCTTTTACTTTTGGCCATCTTGTTTAAATCTGCTCACCAATCAGGAGAAAAAGTTTTTACTTATTTTTTGTTACTTTTCTGTATTTTTTCTATATCGGAAAGTACAATGGAAAGATATTGGGGTATTGTGTTCTTTAATTTCATTACATCTTTGTTTGTCTCTCGATTACGAAAAAATTAATTTTATTCTTATTAATTTGCAACCATATTCATACAGTCATAAAAATTTTAGTTGGTTGCAATTTGTACAAAGTAGATTATATTGAAATCATTTAATGAAAGTTTGCATTTTAGGGACTAGAGGAATACCCAATAATTATGGTGGTTTTGAGCAATTTGCTCAATATTTATCAAAATATTTGGTTGACAATGGCCATACTGTTTACGTGTATAACTCTCATACACATCCTTATAAAAAGAAAAAATGGAAAGGGGTGAACATAATATTTAAATATGATCCTGAATATTTAGTTGGGGTGACAGGACAGTTTTTTTACGATCTTAATTGCATTTTGGACTCTCGCAGTAGAAATTTCGACGTAATTATTCAGCTAGGATATACGAGTAATTCGATTTGGGGATGGTTATTACCAAAAAAATCAGCCATAATAACAAATATGGATGGTCTAGAATGGAAGAGATCAAAATATAGTGCCCTTGCCAAAAAATTTCTTTTGTTCGCCGAAAGACTAGCAATTAAAACCAGTGACTATTTAATCGCCGATTCCATTGGAATTCAAAATTATTTAAAAAAAAAATATCGAAAACATTCACAATTTATCCCATATGGAGCATTTCCTGTCACAAGGCCCAATCAAAAACTATTAGATCAATATGATTTACTTCCTTACAATTACGATTTGGTTGTAGCACGCTTACAACCAGAGAATAATATTGAATTAATACTTGATGGAGTCCTTGTAACTTCTAGTAAAAGAAAGTGCGTAGTAATTGGTAATCATCACACAAAATACGGTCGTTACCTTAAAAATAAATACAATAATGAAAAAATCGTATTTTTAGGAGGAATATACAATATTGAGGTGTTAAATAGCCTAAGATATTATTCACAAATCTATTTTCACGGGCACTCAGTAGGAGGTACAAATCCATCTCTATTGGAAGCCATGGCTTCCAAGGCCTTAATATGTGCCCATTATAACGTGTTTAATAAAACTGTTTTAAACAAAGATGCCTTTTATTTTGAAAATACTGGAGACATAATTCGTCTATTGAACCGCAAAATAGATAAACAAGGTCATAAATTTCTAGCAAATAATTTTCAAAAAATAATTGAGATTTATCCATGGGATAAAATCAACAAACAATATATGATGCTTATTGAGTCAAGCTACAACAGATTTCCAAAATAAGTGGGTAAGCACACAATGTTGGATATTCCGTTGATACTGACCCCTCTACCGGCGATACTGACCCCCCAAAAAGGTTTGGTTTTTTAAAGAACTTAAAGATAGTACTTTCTAGGCGTGCCATTTTCATTTTCAACATCAGCTTCGAAGCATACTGCCAACCCCCAGTTGATTAGTATTTATGTTCCCCTTAGCTTTGCGTTGGGCCAAAAAGTTTCTTGTTTGTAGGGAGCAGTGCTTCGATGCGATTGATTGGGTAGTCATTAATGGTTGCAAGCACTATTTTCAGCCAGGTGTATGGCTCTACTTTGTTCCTGGTACATGTGCCGAAAAAAGAATGTATGCGTCCGAGGAAACCATCAATCAGTTAACTATTCTGTGGCTTGTGTTTTTTCCAGTTGTTAGGTAGTAGTTGGTAGAGGTCTTTCTGCTTGTGGTCCTGTATTCTTTCAAATACATCGGTTAACCACTCGAACTCATCTACGCCATTCTTCTTGCAGGTAGCCATCAACGAATACATGGCAGCAGTCATTTGAGCAGCATCATGAGATCCGCAGAAAAGATAGTTTTTTCTACCGATGTTATGTAAAGCTTTACATAACCTGGGTTATGCATAGTAATTTATTATGTAAAGCAATATTTCTTACAATCTCATTATGAGCATATTGGCTAAATATTTTTCAATATCACTTTACATAATTTTTTAGTTTAGCTTAGAAGCTTTTCAGCCACTCTAATAAATTATCGTTCATTAACCATTTAGGATTTTCTTTAGGTTTGACATCAGTATATGCTTTTTCTATGGCTTCCCGTTTTTGTTTTGAATCGGCCCGTGCGTATATCTCAGTGGTTTGAACGGATTGGTGACCTAAAAAGTCTCTTATGTATACCAGGTTTATACCCGCCTGAAGCATGTGCATGCTTTTGGAATGTCGCAGCGCATGGCAACTGATCCTCTCAGGAATAAGTGATGAATCCTTCCTTCTTGCTATCCCTGCATACTTGCGCAGGATGTAATTAACACCGGCCCGGGTAAGTTTCTCCCGGCGATTATTATAAAAGAGCGGATACATGTTGGCATGGGGTTCTAAAAGCTTATACTCAATCATGTAATTTTTTAAAAGCTTCACCTGCTCTTCCAGCATAGGAACTACGCGTGTTTTATTGCCCTTACCGGTAACACGTATGATACAAGGTTTATCAAACCGTATCATAGATGGAGTGAGATCGATTAATTCCTGCACCCTGATCCCCATACATAAGTGAGAGCAAGGCAAGGTCTCTTCTCCCCCTACTGAAGGCCGTATCAGGTTGCTGTAAAAGGAGGGTAATGCCATCTATGGTGAGATAGTTCATAGGAAGTTTTTCAGTTTTCTTCATCTTGATCGATAGTATTTTTTGACACTCGTAAAGGTTCTCGGGATGTTGATATTGAAGGTACCTGAAAAAGGAATGAATGGCAGCCAGTCGCACATTCCTTGTTGAACCACTACAATCCCGTTCAGTTTGAGTCCAGTCAAGAAATTCTACTACCCTCTCCTTATTTATCTTTCCAAGGGTGAGCTTATCCACTTTTATGTGCACACTTTCCATAAATGTGATGAACAAAACAAACGTATCCCTGTAAGCGATAATCGTGTTCGTGCTCGCTCCTCTTTCATGAGGTAAATAACTTGTGAGAAAGTCTGTCAGATATTTAGCAAAATCAGTCGGCTTCATGGGTTTCGGTATTAGGGAAAACATTTAAACAAATCATATCGATACCCTTAAGCAAACCGGGGTACATTTCGGAGGTCAACCTGACGTACGAGTTTGTAGCTTCGAGCGATTGATGTCCAAGGTAGGTGGAGAGAATTGGCAGGGAACAATAGAGATCAACCCCTGATTCGGCCATCATAGCAAGAGCGTGAACACTGAAGCTGTGGCGAATATCATGGAGTCGGGGCCCCCGGTCATTGCGCGGGATACCCGCTTTCTGCAGAATCTTTCCGAACCAGCGATAAACGATATCACTTTTACAAGCACTTCCCCGCAGTGATACAAAGAAGGGATCATTCTTTGACAGGCTAAAAGGTAGCCGGTCCCTGTGTTTTTGATATTCTTTGCAGACCTCGGAGAGAGAATCCGATATCGGAATCATACGTTCTTTTCCATTCTTAGCGTCTGTAACGACCAGGTAATTGTCATCAAGATTGACATCTTTATTCAGTAAGGACAAAGCTTCACTTATCCGTAACCCTGTTCCGTACAAGAGCCTGATCAATACCGGAAGGATAATGATGATAGACTTCATTGCTCTTTTCTTTGCCCTAATTTCATCACACGCCTTAAATATGGCAGTGAGTTCAAGTTTGGAAAAAATGTAAGGCGTAAATGTACTCTTGCAGGGAGGTAGTTGGGATACGTATGAACGAATCCCCATGTGGCAAAGAAAAGATGCCAATTGATTTAAACACACGACCCTGTGGAACCTGTATGAATCAGATTCATTTGGTTTAAGCCTCCTCCACGCATCTGCTAAATCCTTAGTAATACCAACAATTGTTTCACCCCTTTCTATGGTAAAGCGATCGAAAATGGAATATATAATTTCTTCAGTATTATATTTAAAGCCCACCCCCCTCTTAAAAGCAATATACTGTTCAATATAAGAGGCATAGACTCCCCAAAATTGCCTATTCATAAAAGTACCCCCCTTTCTGGTCATAAAAAGAAGTTGACACTGAGGGAACATCAAGGGCACACTGCCTCAGGGATTTAAGATCAATCCTAAGATAATACCTGGTAGATGCTGTATTTTCATGTCCCAGTACTTCAGATATGACCGGCAGAATTGTTCCTTTCTCCAGAAGGATTCCGGCAAGGCTATGGCGTAGGGTATGTGAACCATGTTTGCGGTTTTCGATATTTATTCCGGCCTTCACAAGGCAAGAATGTACGATTCCGGTAATTGCACCACCATGTACAGGTGTATAAGGGGATCTGGAAAGGAGAAAAACAAATGCTTCGTTTGATTTGGGCCGGCCATATCTCAGATAGTCAATAATGGCATCACCGACCTCTGCAAGTAGGGGGAGTTCTGTTTTTTTGCCTGTCTTGTATTGGTTAAATACGATGGTGCATTGTTCCCAATGCAGGTGCTCAAATTTAAGGTTCGCAATATCGGAGGCTCTCAGTCCAAGTCGTGCTGCCAGCAACACAATGGCATAGTTACGTTTACCGGTAGCATTTGCACGGTCAATCGAGCCTATCATGGTCTCTATCTCTTTTGGCGAATAGACAGAAGGCAATTTCGGTTGTTTTATAAAGTTATCCTTTGGAATGAGGGAAGAGAAGTCAATGTCTAACAGTTGCTGTTCGTACAGATATCTGAAGAAGCCCCGAAGCGTAATTATTGTCTGGTGAGTTAAAGTTGAGAAACGGGAATCCATTCCTTTGAGATAATTTAATATATGCAATTGGTTTATTGTTTTGATGGAAGTGATCCCATTCTTGTGGAGATAGCCCAAGAATCGGGAAAGATATAGTTGGTGTAGATCAGTTGTGTGCTTCTTGAGCCTTAAAGATATTTTATGACAAAGGTAGGCGGTCATCAATTGCCCGATTGAGCCTTCAAACACAGTTTGTTCTTTCCTGGACTGTATAGCTCCGGTTTTCTGAAACTCGCATAAGACATTGACACTCCTGATTAAATCCTTTTCCCGTTTTGAGAGCTTAGCATAATCGCGCCCACCAAATTCCTGTAAAAGATATTCTTTACCAACCGTCGTATCAAAGTATTCAATCTGCTTCGATTCCATATACCTTTTCACTCTTCTCCACAAGACATGGTAATGGCGAATAGTTCCATCGGACCGCAATAGTTTGTTCCTTAAGAAATCGGCAGCAATGGAAGTTAATTCTTCAAAGGTTTTACATTTTTCTTTCATGGTAAACTTATTTTTATTGATAGCAACATCGCTATTGCAATAAAAATAGGTGGAAAATTATGTGAAGTAACAGGGTTGTAAAGTATTGGTTATTAGATGGTTGATCGAACCGCTTCACATAATAAATTACTATGCATAACCTACCTTATGTAAAGCTTTACATAACCTGGGGAGGCGTAACTATTTGTTTGCCGGCTCATATGAGGCTGCACAGCGCATTGCCATGTTCTATTCTTTTTTCGGCACATTTACCAGGAACAAAGTAGAGCCGTACACCTGGCTGAAAACAGTGCTTGCAACCATTAATGACTACCCAATCAATCGCATCGAAGCACTGCTCCCCACAAACAAGAAACTTTTTGGCCCAACGCAAAGCTAAGGGGAACATAAATACTAATCAACTGGGGGTTGGCAGTATGCTTACGCTTCAACTAATTTTCAAGGATATCCTAGTTGTTTGTTCAAAAGTGGGTTTATCAATTCTTATGTGCACCAATATTAATTGGTACGATGTTTTAAGCCTACACTAATATAGGGAGGCTTGACGCGGGGTTAAAAGCATTTGGTTCAATGCTCTTAAGGAGGTTAATATGTATTCCGATCAATAAGATCAACAATCTGTTGCCTAGCAATGTATCTTTTGAAAAGCCAAAATACTGGCGTAGCTTACCAGATGTATACATTGCATAAGGAGATTTAGATTGTCCAGACTACCTGGAATTTCAATAAATTTGTTCTTTTCCCACTAAGTTAACATTCATGTCCTTTTTTTAATCTTTTATGCATCTACAGGAATATTTTTCCCATCCCAGACCATTCCCACCGTACCATACAATCTCACTATCAGAATAAATAGCAACAGAACTTCTTTCTGCAGTCCAGAAAGTAGCCCTTTCGTGTAAATAGTCATGTCTGACTTCAAACTTGGTGTATATGTGCCCTGCAGGTAAGGCAGAAAAATTTGCAGAATTCGTAGCACCGGTGTTTGGGCTATTCCAATGAGCTGTTCCAGCCTCTTTTAAAATCCCACCAGCAACTTCCTCACCTCCAACAAAATCAACCAGTTCTGACCAATCTTCAATAGTTGGGACATGCCAACCATCCGGACACAACCCCGGCGTGACTTTTTCTATATGGTAATAAGAACCATAAATTTGGCCCATTGAATCGGGGTAAACAAGGCCATAAGCTAGATTTTCAGACAACCAGGTTTGATTCCCAATTTTCACCCATTCATATTGCTTGGAATCACGTGGATCAAGGATATATCCTGTGTCTGAAAAATATTCACTAGCTGTTGTGACAATTATTTGTTGTCCATATACAATTGACACTCCATTATCAGCAAATGCTCTTATGTAGTATTTTGTATTTAAATCAAGTCCACTAATCTTACCCTCCACTTTACCATCTGGAGAATTTGAATTAATGCCTTTAATTTTTAAAACATTATCTTCAACGGTTGGTGACCCTTCTTTATTCCAACACAATCCTTTGGTTTTATAAAAAGGAATGCCTCCTGATTTTACCTGAATTCCTGAAATGACTAATGTTGTGCCTGCAAGGGATATCGGCATAGTCTCTATCACTGGATCTGAAACCATAATCTCAATATCGACTGAAACCGATTCGTTTAACCCTGAATTGTCTGTGGCTGTCACTGTAATTTTATGTGACCCCACCGATGCTTCTCTTGATGACCAGCTATAAGTAAACGGTTCAACTTCGGTCTCATGCACGACAATATCATCTATTTTAAACGATATTAAATTGATCAATCCGTCAGGATCATTTGCGGTTACAATAATTTCTATGTCATCTTCCCTATAAAACGAAGTGCTATTTTTTGGCGTAACTATCTTTACAACTGGCTTGATACCATCAATCTTTTCTTCACAACTGGTAATAATGATGATTGTGAATATAAATACAACTACAATTTTAATTGTTTTTTTCATAGATTATAAACATTTATATGATCATGCTCTAACAGTTTTTATCCAAGTTGTATTAGTAACTAATTTCTAATAATTCTCTCTTATATTTTACCCTTTGAGCTGCCTTTAATTTTCATGGTTTCACTCAAAGTTAATACTATTTTAACGAAGTTTGTCCTAAAAAATTAGGTTTTGTAACCTGTGTTACGTCTCTAGTATAAAGTTTCACAATTATCATATCAATAATTAAGCGATGCTAATTTCGTTCATTTTCCATTTCCATGTGAAAACGGTGGGCATTTGATTTACTTCATCGATGTATTGCAATATCCTATTTTGCAATTCTTGTTTTGATTGGACTCGAATGCCTCTTAAGAAGCTCCGGGTCATTTTGCTGAAGAATACTTCAATGAGATTAAGCCATGAAGCATGTACGGGGGTAAAAGTGAATTGGAAGCGATTAGGTACGGTTTTCAAATAGGCTTTGGTTTCTTTGGAAATATGGGATGAGTGATTATCAAGGATGATTTTGATTGTAAACGATTTGGGATAAAGTTCATCAAGGCCTTGGAGGTATTCCACGAATTCTTTACTTCTATGCCTGTCTTTTACCTGCGTCTTTTCTGAAAAGTTCGGGTCTTTCTTCTCCAAGTAGTAAGACTGCTTGTGGGGTTTAATATCACTTTTAGCCAAGATCTTCGAAACAGTACCTTTCTGTAGCTTGACTAATGAGGGGTGACCCGCTTGTTCACAATTCTCTCGTACATACCGGGCCAATTCCTTAAAGGTCCACACTTCCGAAGCTAATCCTAGTTCCTTTGGCTTGGTACAGGCGATAGACAAAAACCATGCTTTAGCTTCCCGGGTGATCTTTGGCGTTGCCCCTTTCCTAGGCAGGTCGTCTAGGGCCGTCAACGCCCCATAACCCACGGCCCTGTCAACCGTCCTTTCAATCTTTGGCCGATTAGTACCCAGGCGTTTAGCGATAGAATTTATGCTTTCCCCTGCCGAATAGGCCAGGATCATACGAGCCCTTTCCACCCTCGCTTTGGATGCTGTCCTGGATTTACTGATCGATTCTAACTCCTCTTTGTCTTTTCCTGTTAATACGATCTTGGCCCGTTTACTCTTGAATGGCATAAGTTTAATCTTTTCGTTATCGGGACCAAGTTACAAAATATTATTGAAATATTAATTTGGAAACTTTATACTAGTAAGGTTTCTAATGTTTTTTGGATATTAGACCTGAAGTTTCCTCACTGGTAGTAAACTTTCCAATTTAAAAAGTTTGCAATTGGGTAATTTGACAAAAATTTCTTGTAACAATTTGAAGGTTTCTACCTGGCTAATTTTACATGTGCCAGGCGGTGAATACATTATAGCAGCATATTGAGCTGCCTATGGCAATTTATTAAAAGAAAAGGGAAGAGATGAAGTAGTCACCCGGTACAATTGGGATGCTACGAGAAGCCGCTTAACCTCTGTAGTTTACGATGAAGGGACCGGTGGAAAGAATTTCACGACATCCTATACTTACAAGAATCTGGTAGGGGTTGAAACGATCACAGACCCGAATGGTCTGGAGACAAATTTTGAGTATGACAGCTATAACCGCCTGAAATTGGTTCGAGACCATGAAAATAAAATAGTCGCCAGCTATGAATACAATTACACCGGTGAGAATGGTTCCAACTATAATTATGTAAAATCTGAAAACATGTTGGTCGGAGCGACGTCGTTGGGGAGTATATCATCCAGCGACAAAAATGTCACCATCAACTATTTCGATGGCCTGGGCCGCCCGGTGCAGCAGGCTTATTTAAGGGCTTCACCGCCTGGCTATAACAACAGGAATATTATACGGTTTTTTGAATATGACAACCAGGGGCTTCAAAAAAGGAACTACCTCCCCTACATGGCCAACAGCAGCGCTACAGCCGTTAACAGCGTTTTCAGGCCTAATGCCGCCACGGAGCAAGCTAACTTTTACAACAGCGCCCAAAACAGTGTGGTACGGGACCTGCGGCCATTTGTTGAAAATGAATTTGAAAACACACCATTAAACAGGGTGCTCAATTCCTTTGGCCCGGGCAAGCTGTGGAAAGACAACAACAGAAAAATGGCTGCCCGGCTAAAGGTGGCGGCAGGAAATACAGTCAGAAAATGGGGTGTTGTGAATGACATACCGGTTTCTATCAGCCGATATCCGGCAAATACCCTTACCTTTGTAGAAAATACAGACGAAGAAAACAGAAAAGTGCGCGAATATTCAGACGTGAGGGGTCTCATGGTATTGAGAGAGGTACAGGAGAGTGCCACTAACTGGCAGAAAACCTATTATGTATATGATGGCTATGGGAATCTGCGCTTCATTATTCCTCCCGAAGCATCGGCCAGCCTTAGCACAACCAACCAAAACGGTCAGGATCCGATAGCCTATGTCGACAGCCCTGTGACCTTGCCCCCTAAAAACTTCAACAATTACGTCTATAACAGCCCGGGAAGCATTACCCTTGCCCCCGGATTTCAGCACAATGCGGCTACAGATGGCAATTTCTCAATAAAGATCGGTATACCTGCATATGCCCTGGAAAACTACATCTACCAGTTCCGCTATGATGAGGAACAAAGGCTGATCAGGCAAAAAGACCCCGGGGCGGATTGGGTTTTTTACGTGTACGACAAATGGGACCGGCTGGTGATGAGCCAAGATGGTCTGCAGCGCTCAAAACCAACCCGGGAGTGGACTTTTGTCAAATATGACCGCCTTAACAGGGCCGTTATGACGGGCATTTTTAAGAGTAATGCCAGCCATAACGCCATGATCAACAATGTCAACGCCAGTAACAACCGGTATGAAAGCACCCACAGCAATGCTATCGGCTACAGTCTTTCGGCCACCTATCCGAAAGCTATCCAAGTCAATGATTTATTGACCGTGAATCATTTTGATAACTATAGTTTCAAAATCAACGCCGCCTGGGATGATGAAAATCCCGAAACGGCCTACAACTTTAATAACCCGCCAGGATACAATAACGTGCTGCAAACCACTGTAAAGGGCTTGTCAACAGGTGCCAAAGTCAAGGTCCTGGGCACTTCCGATTGGCTCAACAGTGTTGTTTATTATGACTACGATTACCAGGCGGTCCAGGTTTACAGTAAAAACCACAAAGGCGGGATAGATAAAATCACCAATCATTTCACGTTCAGCGGCAGAATGTTGAAATCCACCTACAGGCATCGCACTGCTACAGAAGATATTGACCTGTTGAAAGAATATGAATATGATCACGCCGGTCGGGTTACCCGGAGTTACCTGACTGTTGAAAACAATCCGAGGGTATTACTGGCTTCTTTGAAGTACAACGAAATTGGCCAGTTAATGGAGAAAAACCTCCACAGCAATAACAACGGCGCCAGCTTTTTGCAGTCCGTTGATTTGCAGTACAACATCAGGGGCTGGCTGACACACATCAACAACAGTGCCCTGAGCAATGATGGCACCGACAATATAGCCCAGGCCGACTTGTTTGGCATGGAGCTAATTTATAACCAGGCCTCCATTAACATCAACGGAACATTAAACCAACGGCAATTCAATGGCAATATCTCTGCCGTCAAATGGCAAACGAATAACCTCGCCGACGATCCGGTAGAAAAGGTTTACGGCTATACATACGATTACCTCGATCAATTAAAAACCGCCAGGTATGCAACCAGGACGGGAAGTACGTGGACCGGCAACGGAGGCCACTATGATGTCAACAACCTGAACTATGACAAAAACGGGAATATCAGATCCCTGAACCGGTATGCCGCGATAGGGGGCAGCAGAACAAAAATCGATGGGCTTACCTATGCCTATGGTAAGACAAATCAGCTAAAAAGTGTGGAAGATAACGGCCGCTCTGAAGGCTTTAAAAACGGCATTGCCGTCGCCACTGAATATAACTACGATAAAAATGGGAATATGGAATATGACCTGAATAAAGGAGTAGTAGGTGTCACATATAATTATCTGAACCTTCCCGAAGAGGTCGAACTGGATGGTAATAAAACAGTGCAATATACCTATGATGCGGCGGGCAATAAGCTTAATAAAACAGTGCTGGAGGGCAATACAGTGGTCAGTGAAATCGATTATGTAGGGGTGGCCCAGTATGAAGACAATAACCTTTCCTTTTTATGGACTGATGAAGGCCGGATCATTAAAAATGGCAGTGATTATGAGTATGAATATTATTTGACCGACCATCAGGGCAATACCCGTTTGACTTTCGGATATATGAAAGAGGTAGACGTGTATGAGGCCACCATGGAAACCGAAAACAATACCAGGGAAAGCGCCGACTTCATAAATTTAGCCACCCGGGCCACTGATGACGCCTATAACATTACCCCTGACTATGAGGTCAATGGAGTCGCCGATGAAGCTGCCAGACTTAATGGCAGTACCGGCAGCGCCATTGGGCCGGGCAAAGTATTTACCATAAGCGCGGGTGACAAAGTTGACTTAAGCGTATTTGCCAAATATGCTCAGGCTACCGGTAACAGCAGCGCTGTCATCAACAACCTTGTGTCGGCGGTAACCAGTGGTTTTGGCATCGTCAACGGCGGAGAAACCCAGCCTTTGTTCCAGGCCTTTGACGCTAATTTGCCCATGCTTTCTTCCGGAATTACCGGCAGCGGCGCCCAGGTGCCCAAGGCCTACATCAATTACCTGATTTTCGATAGCAATAATGTATTTCAACAATTTGGCTACCAGCAAATCACCACCGCTGCCAACAATGCTTTCGAGCAATTGGCCCTGGCCGAAATCAACGTACCGGTCAACGGCACCATGTATGTCTACGTAGCCAACGAAAGCAGCGAAAACGTGGATGTCTGGTTTGACGACCTCACCATCATCCACAAGAAAAACACCTGGGGCCTGCAGGTGACCAACTCTGCAGATTACTATCCTTTTGGCGGGCAGATCAGGGCCTTGTCCTATCAAAAGCCCGGCGGTATCAATAATGCCTATGGTTATCAGGGATTATATGCAGAATTAGATGAAAACACTGGCCTGCATGGTTTTGAGCTGAGGCAATATGACGCATTTTTGGGGCGTTGGACAGGGCTAGACCCGAAAGGGCACTTAATGCCTTACAACTCTCCATACGTTGGTATGATGAATAACCCGGTTATGTATGTTGACCCAGACGGACAACTACCGTTTTCAGCTACCTTGGCGATTGGAGCAGCTGTATTTGGTACGACCAATTTAGCAGTTCAGGCAGCAAACGGAGAAGTCAACAACATCTGGGATGGATTAGAAGCTTTTGGTAGTGGCGCAGTAGCAGGTGCAGCCATTACAGGTGGAGTAATAGAAGGTCTTGAAGTTCCTGTTTTAAGGACAGTAATCCAAGGTGCTGGAATTTTTTATGGTGGGACCTTGGCTGTGAGTATTCTAAGTGGACTTGGAGATGGCATTTTACATGGTGACTGGGATAGACTGCAAAATACTGGAAAACTTTTTGCGGGTAATTTTTATTTAGATGGTAACCGAAACTTTTTTGGCCAGACACTTCAAGGGATAGGTCGGTTTAGCTGGGAGTTACCTCAGTCAACTCTTGGGCATGGCTATTCACAGCTAAGAAATGCTTTTGGAGGAATCGATCGGGTAGATTATTTTGGTGGAGCCACCTTTTCGACCGGTGAGAATCAAGGAACCAGGAATGGTGTGAGTATTGGTAATTTTATCAATCTTAACATTCGAGATGAGATTACAGGAAGCTTTGAGGATAGGGTAATCAGCGATCCCTTGTTTATGCATGAATATGGACATACCTTTGATAGTCAGATATTTGGGCCGTTTTACCTTCCTGTTGTTGGAATCCCCAGTCTTTTTAGCGCGGCTACCTCCGAACCTCTCGCTGGTGGAATTACAACCCACAGCGTAAGATGGTACGAACGAAGTGCTAACAAACATGCAGCGCGGTACTTCGAAAAGCATTATGGGGTTGATTGGAGTACTCACGAACCGCCCATGGGAAGATATCCAAGAAGAAGACCTTAAAAATTGAACGAAATGAGAAATCTAATATGTTTAATGACCTTAGTATGGTTACTCTTATTGATATTATCCAGTGGTTGTAAGGACACGCTTCCAAAATCTTCAATCACCTTAATGAATAGCTCTGATATGGATATAAGCTATTATTTTGCATTCGGAGGAGAAGGTGGGATATTATACCCTGATACAACACTATCAACACTATCAGCAACCTTAACGCCACCTTTTCCGGAAGCTCGAAAAGGCCAATCTGGCTATTATGATTGCCATTGTACTGAAGAAGAAATTTTTGAGTTTATTCCATCTGACACCTTATCTCTATACATATTTCATCCGGATACTTTGGCTAAATATGAGTGGCAGAAAATCATAGAGGATTATAAGATTCTGAAGCGTTACGACTTAAGTTTAGGAGATTTACAACGCTTAGGTTTCGAGGTGATATATCCACCAAACGCAAATATGGATGGGATACAAATGTATCCACCGGAATAAAAGGATCAAAGCCTCACTTCGGTGGGGCTTTTTATTTAGCTAAATGCGCTTGTCTATTCTTGGCATACCGAACCAGCCCATCAATTGCATACATATTGCAAGTTTTATGTTCATCCGGAAGCTGTTGGATAGAGGCCAAACAAAAACGCTAAAAACACCGCCATTAAATCCGAAACCATCAACCATTTCAAAGATTATTCAGATCAAGAGGGCATCAACTGCAGTTTCTCAGGCATTTGTATTTGGTACAGCGTTTACTGGATTTAAAAAGTAGCAAATTGGGAGAAAATGAAATAATGAGTCAATGGAAAATTTATAAATCGCTTTTGAAAAGTCCTTTAACCGAAGTGGAGCCATTTAAATTTCCAAAAGGGGTGAGGCTTCTTGGTAAATTTTAGTGGATTGGGTTTTACAGCTTGGAGCGCTTATGATGTGGAACCACAGTTTAGAACTGGAAAGGTATTACCAATATACCTTTCTATCAGGAGTGAAAAAAATACCTGGTTGTCATGGGGAAGGGGAGTTCTTGGTTATTAATTAATCATGTTTTAAAAGGTTTTGATAAAAAACGAATAGTTATATTTTTAATGAAGATTTTAATGAAATATGGTATCATTATTTGTTTATATTTTTTCAAGATCTTATTATTTGTGTATTGATATTTTTAATGAAAGAGAATTTCCACAATACTTTGCATCGGGAATTCTTGCCTTGGTCATAGTAGGAAGTATTACCGTTTTAGCGGATGCAATTGGGTATATAACAGATCCCTCGATGATTAGTTCCTATTCAAAGTATTACAAGTATTTTTCTTTGGTCTCTTTGTTGTTTCCCTGGTGGTTTTTTAACCGGAACAAGAGGTATTTGAGGCTCATTAAGCAGTTTAACGAGATGAATATTACTAAAAAAAGAATTTTGACGGTTGTTAGTATATTATATTTAACGGTATTATTTATTTCCTTTTTTAAAATGGGGAATTTAATACGTGAGTATAATTTAAAAATACTACCATAGGTTGTAGGGGGTTCATTAATCAGATGGAAACGATTTATTTTTTTCAGTTGATAAAGAAGAATACACTTCTTTATTCAATTCTATCAAATGGGAATTTGAACAATTTGGATAACCAAGAGGTCAGCATTTGGTCTGAAAATGCGATTGAAATATCAAACCTAGGTTTAGGAGAGGACGTTTTCGAAGCTGTAATGGTGGTAGTCTACGATGATTTCATGGCAATAGACTTTAAGACATCAGATGCGAAATTTTTCAATAACGCCACGTCTTACTTTAACAGGGATGTTCAGGTGAGGCTGAAAAGACCTTATTTATTAAATGATGAAACAATTGAAGAAAGATTTAAAGACTTGGGTTCTTTTGAAAGCAGTGAGTTCAATGGCCCTGTTTCAATTACACTGAGGCATTTCAATGCTTTCAATTACACCCTGAGTTTTCGTTTTTATTCGAAAAAGATCGACCAACAGCAATTATCAAAAAAGTTGTATTACCTGGGAGGAAAGGAAGTGAAGGAAGAGGTATTGTTGCTGTTCAAACCTGATGAAATTTTATTAAAACCGACCTTTACTCCTTACAGCTATTCACCCGTTATTGAGTTTTTGGTGAAAGACATTGATCATCCGGTATTGAAATATTTTGAAAATGAGGGCAGTCTTTTCTACAGAAACAGGCTCTATGACTATGGCAAGCTACCAAGGATTAAGCCCAATGAAATTAGAGAACTAACATTTGTCGATGATTGGGACAATGATACTGCCTTGATTCCAGTGTTGGTAGTAAACACATTTGAACCGGGTGGTTATCACAGGGAGGAAATCAGTGTATCATATGATGTCGAATTTCCTGAAGTTAAATTTATTAAGATCGGAGACCAGGTACTTAAGGTTGAGCAGCTAGCATCAAAAGGGATTAATCTTGAGGAAGATTATGAACTTGTAAAAGCTGTTTTTGGAAAACAGGCGGTAGATGAGTTTGGAGATCTTCCCTACGCTCAGGGAATTGGTATTTATGAACTGAAGTGATGAAGTAGTGCCCCGGGATTTCGGGGCTTTTTAATTTTTGGTTGATGAGCGATCAAATTATCAACAGTCACAAAGGCCTCCACATCGCGGCAAATTTATTTTTGAACAAAAGGATGTTTGCTCAAAGGGCTTTTGGCCAATGGGTGGTAATCTTCCTGTAAGCCGACTGGATTTGCACGCCTGATGTTGAACAATATTAATTGCCTGTCTGACCATATCCACGCCATGGAAGTCACAAAAATGTGACCGGTTAAATAGATAAAATCAAAAGCTTCTAAGTAGCCGGAATTTTTCATAAATAAGCTTGCTTAGTTTTGGAAAGGAACGCTTTTAAGCACGCGCAAGCTACCAAAAATTATGACCCTTTTATTCGCTTTTCAGGGCTTTAAGCTTTTTTTCAAGTTTTTCAATTCGTTCCTCTTGGGCCAGATTACGCTTGTTCTGTTCGATCAGATAAAGTGTCAGCTCCTCTATCTTCTGAAGTAGTTTGGCGTTCATTTCTCCGAGTTTGATTCCGTTTTCGGTGACCTCGGCTTCAGATGGGATTTCCGGAAGGTGTTTGTTCCGGGCTATGTACCGCTCTACTTCCTCCAGTGTGGGAAGTTCGTAGCTTTTCTCAAATACAAAGTCTGCCCAGCCATTGAGATCAACTTTAACTTCTTGGGTATGTATGTTGCCGTTGACAGAAACATCTCCATCAAAAACTCCGGCTTTTTTTGCATTGCCCTGCTTTGCATATAAGGCTGTCCATCCATTCACATTTGGTATATGAGTTATATGTGATAAAGCCGAGAATTC
Organism: Agaribacillus sp. DX54; assembly: GCF_056858335.1. NCBI lineage: Bacteria > Pseudomonadati > Bacteroidota > Cytophagia > Cytophagales > Splendidivirgaceae > Agaribacillus > Agaribacillus sp. DX54. The sequence goes on along the minus strand of NZ_JBXEQE010000012.1, from coordinate 148,325 downwards.
GGTGTCTGTTAACCAGCCCCCACCCGAATAGGTTACTTTGAAATTTCGCCCATTGGTTGTGCCTATATAACCGACAACCTCTAATGAACTACTGGGGTTTTCAATGCCCAGCCCGACTTTTCCATTAAAAAAACTTACGTCTCCATTAAAAACAGCAGCTTTTCTCGCATTACCGCTGGTTGCATAAAGGGCTGTCCAGGCGTTCCCGTTAAGAACTCCCGGAAGATGGGCTAATGCCTGAAACTCCGTATTTAACAAATTACCACCACCTTCGAAAAACACGCTGAATTGCTTTCCATTTACAATTCCGTTGGAACCATTTATCTCGACCCGTCCTGCGGTTGATGAGACTCCTAACGACTCACCATTCGGAATCAGAAGTGTTTGTCCCTTCACATTTGAACATACCAAAATGATAGGGACTAGTAGCCATGTGATTTTCATTTTCTTAAGGTTTAATTTAGAACTTGGTTAAAAATTTAATATAAATCAAAAATGCCTGCTTCACAACTTTATCGAGATGTTGCCTGTTTCGTTGTGTTTGATTCCCGTAATTTCACCTCCCTGGATAAAGATTTTTGAAAGTGGTAATTCTGTTTTGCAAGGTCAACTATTTGTATATAATCAAAGTATTTTTGAAAAAAGCTGTTATTTTTATTGCGATAATTCACAATTAGCTTTGACTGATATCAACGTACCGGTCAACGGCACTATGTACGTTTACGTAGCCAACAAAAGCAGCGAAAACGTGGATGTCTGGTTTGACGACCTCACCATCATCCACAAGAAAAACACCTGGGGCCTGCAGGTGACCAACTCTGCCGATTACTATCCTTTTGGCGGGCAGATCAGGGCTTTGTCTTATCAAAAGCCCGGCGGTATCAATAATGCCTATGGTTATCAGGGATTATATGCAGAATTAGATGAAAACACCGGCTGGCATGGTTTTGAGCTGAGGCAATATGATGCTTTTTTGGGGCGTTGGACGAGTATGGATCCTTATGGTCAGTATGCGAGTCCGTATTTGGGGATGGGGAATTCACCGGTTAATGGCGTTGATCCGGATGGGGGATTGAACTGGTGGGTTTTTGGAGGAGCATGGGCAGGTGGTCTTATCGGTGGCCTTTCGGCTGATAATAATATAGAAGATAGGTTTACCGACGCATTGGTTGGGATGGTATCCGGTGCTATATTTGGGGGATTAGTTGAAGGGTTAGGATCTGGTTTTGCTGAAAATTCATTTAATTTAGGCCAGGTATTATCAGGTGCTGGTGAAGTAATAGGAGATGTTGGTGAGTTGTATGCAAGTACCAGGAGTGGGATGTTTTTTTTGGAAAACGTTGTTAATAGAGATAATCAGTCATTGGAGGGGGGTGAACAGAGATGGACACCAGAAGACTACTACAATGCATTAGATGGGTTGGTACTTAATGATGGCAGTATTATTTCAAGAGATGATTTAGTTCTTACTTTTGAGCCGGAAAGATTAGGAGTTACGGCAAGATATCGAGGTTTCAAAAACGGAAAACATCACGTTAATTTTGATGTTGATGAAGTAGAAGTAACTCTGAATAATATTAGAACTATTGCAGTTCACAAAATCTATGGTCATGGAATCAAAGGATATCATGATTCTAAACGTAATCATCACAAGGCCTATTTTGCCGAAATAGATAGTAGATACTGGGCTGGTACCACAGATACCTTTAAATCAAGTTCAGTAAATCAGATGTGGACTTATTTCAGGAAGGAAGTCGGTAGAAGCGCCATGCCGCAGCCTTATCATAATATTTTTTGGAAATACCAAACTCTTTATAAATGAGATTAATCCTGATTTTACTAGCACTTTTTCTAATATTCCATGGCTCCTATGGATGTCATTGCAAAACATTCTCCAAGTTTGACGATTTCAGAAATTCAGATCTGGTATTTTTAGGTCAAGTAATAGAGTCGGCAGAGGACGAGTATTTTATTGCCGTGCTGGAGGTTTTTAAAGGTAATTTGATAAACAATGATACCGTTATTAGAGGTAAAATTGAGCTTTGTACTGTAGCTCCAAAGAAGGGAGAAATTTGGCTAATTTATTCCTATTTTGAGGCTGATGCTATTTATGCAAGTAGTTGTGGTTATTCGAGAAGCTTCAGAAACCCAACCGTAGTAAATCTTGGCGGGAACATACCACCACCCCCAATTAATGTACCATTAACCCAGGTCGAAATAGAGATTTTGAAAGAAATTGATCATATACGTTCATTAAATGAATTAAGCAATGACATCATTAGTTTACGCCAACTGAAGATTTTGAATAGGTTAGACTCATTGAGTATTACTGAACCAAGTTCCGTTTCCTATGATAAAGATAATACACGAAGCTTGGATCTGACTCAGTTGCTTTTAGTGATCATAGTCTTGCTAAATGTGATTCTGCTGGTAAAAGTTTTTAAAAAAAAGTAATGAAGTTAAACCTTTTAGATGTCTGGGGTTCTTTATGCTGTAGTTGAAGAATTAATTGGCGGTTTTGCCCTAGAATTAAAAGCGTCTATTGGCGATGGTTTAAAAAATTTGCCTAATTTAGGCGGACTGCCGTCAGGTACTGGTGAAGTAATATCAGAAGTTGATGATTCGCTTGTATCTGACTATGTAAAAGATTTTTTAACTGACAAAACTTCGGATAGTGTTCCTCCAGATAATTTGTTTGCCTATAGAGACAACCTATTAAGTATTAGCAATAATCTGAAAAATCAAATATCCAAGGTAAATCAGGGGATAGAATCATTAAGGAGGGGTAATTTATCAGGACTGCATGACCAGGAAATAATCAGTAGAACAAGGCATTTGTGGGACTTGCAAAATCAACTAGTGCCTTTAAGTTTAGAACTTATTCAAATAAATGCAAGAATATCAAAAGGGTTTATTATCGCTGCTAAATGATCGTTTAATTAAACTAATAGGAGCATCTAGTTTATTAATGGAGAAGGACTTCATTAGCGAAGCAGATTTCCATTTGTATAAAGACTCATGTTATAAGGTTTTGAAAGATGTGATTAAAATGGTGGATAATGAAGTAATAATAGAGTTGAGTATTAGTGGTTTAGATTTGAAAGTAAGAAGCTCTGATAGCTTCTTGTCAAGACTTTTTTATCGTTTGTTTTATACAGGGGCTCCGCATCAACATCACGCACCTTTTTTATCCGGAGGGTCACAAACCGACAATTACAAAAGCTTTGTTTTTTTTATGAAAACCAAGTTGGATGGAATTCTCTGGAATTTGAAAAAATATGTATCAAAATGAAGACTGGAAAGTTATTTTGTGTATTTCTACTGCTTACCTTTTTTCAGGTTAGCTGTAATAATGAAAAAGCGACAAGCAGTAAATGTGGAACTAGCTTCAAAGAAGCGGACTCTCTTCTAAAGCATTTTTACATCAACCAAGACTCGCTGCAATTATCAAACTTATTACAGCGAATCGATTCTTGTGAAAATGACAGTTTAAGGCGCATGAAAATCCACATTTTATTGCTTTTAGATAAATGCCGGGAAGGATTTGATTTTGTTGAAGGAATAAATCCAGAAGCGTTCAAATATCCCTACAGGAAAATATTTTTTGGAAGTTTATTTAAAGCCTGTAATAACCCTTCGGTAGATGAAAAAATCTATCTCAATCAAGCAGTAGAAGAGATAAGTACTTTTTTACAGCAAAACCCAAAAGTTGAAGAAGCTTGGTTCGATTTATTTAATTTGAAAAAAAGGATGTTAAGTCAAAGTGAATTATCAAAAGAGTTGGATTCATTATCACTGATTATTGACAAGGAAATAGTAGAATTACTACGGTTCAACTATTTGAATTAAAATCAAACACGCCACAAGACCGGATAAGCTTCCCTAACTGGCCCAGGGTGTGTTCTAAAATGAAAACATAAAACGGAGTTCTTCTCAAATTGTATATCCTTGGTAATCAACAATTTTCATTCATAGCATATGCATAATAACCGAATCTTTATCAATTTTGGTTTGATAATAATTGGAACATTTGTCTTTTGTACAAAAAAAGAAAAGGTTTCCAAGAAGGAAGCCCCAATTTTAAGTGAAAGTTTGGCCTTCGAATTTGTGCTTGATAGCATAATTGGTAACAAAGAGTTTTTGTATTATAATGATAGCATTTTTTTTAAAGCGGAACTTGTGGATGAAATAACCGAATTAATAGAGTCAAAGAGGATATGTTCAAATGGAGTAGTTTGTGAATTAACGGGACCAATAAATTTTTCGGGTGACTCTGAAATCCGGAGAAATGGGGAATTATTGAAAGAAACATTAGAGTATGAAGAAAGCTTCCGCTCAATAAAAGAATATGGCTTTACCCCGTTTAAATATCCTTTGCCGGATTATGTTAAAATCATGAATTGGGAAGATTACAAAAAAGTCAAACCAGGCAATTCAGTATACATAACTGTAAGACACCCTATTGAATCCAAAAGCGGCTTTCAAATAGAAGTGAATGTCACATCTGCGAAATATGTGCCAAATTCAAGTGAATTTACCTTTAGTATATTTTTAAATGCGCAGAGTGAAATAGAAAATTGGTTTTTTTCCATTAAAGATGAGTTTGACAAAAAAATTGATTGTGAATTCTAATAATTTCGGACTTCCTGAATCAAAGGTGAGTAAGAGAAATTGATTTAATCAACTTTTGTAGCTCACCAATGTTTTGGGGTTGTTTTATACCAGACAATTGTTAGGAGAGTGTAATTAATTCCTACTGATGCGATCTTTCACAAGGTATGCCGGATTTGATGATTTGTAAAGTTGTTAAATTGATTTTTGATGCTAAAACATGCATTTTGGATTAATAAATGTAAACCAATATTGGTTGTTCTTTCGCTATGTACTGGTTATTGCAATGCAAGCGATTGTATCAAGCTGTCAAAAACCGAAATATACAATTTCGCTGATGGTGTATTCCTGGGGCAAGTGTTTGAGGTAATGGATACCACTTTTAGCGTTAAACTTCTTGCAACATATAAAGGGAGTTATCCTGATACGTTAACCGGTATTATTAATCAAAATGTGGTTCCACCGGAGAAGGGAAGTACATGGTTATTTTATAGTACCGATTTAGGCAGGAATACTTTTATTGCAGATGCATGTAGCGGATCCAAAAGTTTTAGCTTTCCCCATGGAGCACATGATATAGCATACCTGATTCCACCACCACCTGAGATATTAAGAGCTCCTGCACAGATGTTTGTCTTGGAACAGGTTTTAAAAGATAAGGCATTAAATGAGATGTACTTTGAAATCTCAGGTTTAAGAAAAAATAAGCTTGAAGAACGTCTCATGAAACTGGAGGCAGACAATACTCGCTTAAATGATCAACTGGTGCAGATGAACCAATACTACAAGATAACACTGGTTCTAGCGGGACTGATTATCGTGTTACAAATATTTATCAGTATCAGGCACTTTAGAAAATAGATGAAATCAGAGGCCCGTAAAAATATGGGCGTATTTGCTTTGTGAAAATTGCTTTGGCTTTATCAACAGTCACAAAGACCTTCCCATCGCAGAAAATTTATTTTTGAACAAAAGGATATTTGCTTAACGGGCTTTTGGCTAATGGATAGAAAACTACCCATAAGCCAACTGCATTTGCACGCCTGATGTTGAACAATATTAATAGCCGGTCTGACCATATCCACGCCATGGAAGGCACAAAAATGTGACCGGTTAAATAGATAAAATCAAAAGCCTCTCAATAGCCGAAATTTTTCATAAATAACCCTGCGTAGTTTTAGAAAGGAACGCTTTTAAGCACGCGCGAGCTACCAAAAATTATGACCCTTTTATCCGCTTTTCAGGACCTTAAGCTTCTTTTCAAGTTTTTCAATTCATTCCTCTTGGGCCAGATTACGCTTGTTCTGTATCTGTCCGATCAAACGGTCAGTTAAATTTTCAGTGAGGGCTTGTACTTTTTCTAGTCGTTGGGTAATAGCTGGTAGAGATCTTTCTGTTTGTGATCTTGAATTCTTTCAAATACATCAGTCAGCCATTCAAACTCATCCATTCTTTTTGCAGGTGGCCATGAACGAATACATGACAGCGGTCATTTGAGCGGCATCATGAGATCAGTAGACAAGATAGTTTTTTTACCTTCCGCTATCAGTCTAACACCTTTACTTTAAGTAAAAATATGAGGTTTACACTCTTGAATGATTTACTTGATAGAAATGAGGATGTCACTGAACTTGTAAGTATGGAAGATAATAAAATTACTATTAAATACGGTTCTGACAATGTTTCAATATTGTCAAGGGCTAATAGTACAAACTAAATGAGTGGTCTTAAATAGTTTTATTATTGACTCATATTGCTTAGACTCTTACCTGGTGAATGCTGCTATCAATTAGAAACAAAGACAATTTTGTAAAAATGAAAACCCCCTAAGTAACAACCTGAAAACCTATTAACCATCCTCTTTTAAAAATTCCCAAAAAGTTGCATTTTTGCATAAAACTTACATTCGACTAATTTGACATTAAATCAAGATTATAGGGTTCCATGCGCTTTTGTGATCATAAATAGCTTATTATTAGGAGCCTACCTTTAAGAAACTATAGCTGTTAATATTATAACATCTTAAAATGGTACATTCAACCCCCTGAAATTGATTTTGGCATGTGGCATTTTATTAGTAATTTCTTTTGCTAATTTTTTTATACCTGATTTCTGAATCAGGCGTTGGATGGAAACGTTTTTAATTATTGGGCTATGGCATACCAGGAGATAATGAATCGCGTACAACGTATTGATGAACTCATCAAAAAGAAGGCTACAGGTACCCCGGAGGAGTTGGCAGATAGACTGTCAATTTCTAAGAGACAGGTTTATCGCTATCTCGAAATGATCAAAAATCAGGGAAGGCAAATTCACTATGGATCTTTAAGGAGGAGCTATACCTATAAAGAGTAAAACTCTTACAAATCAGGGGTGTTAATTGACATTCAATTTTTTGGCAATAGTCAATGCCATCATACAAAATCTGAAAGCATTGACTGTTTTAAGCATTGCTGAGTTTTTAAGAAATAAAAAATCGGAGGTATTAATTACTATTTCGGAAAAAACAATGCTCTTCAGGTATTATGATAGCATGGGCATCATGTTATTTAGCACTGGCCCAAATCAGTATGTGCTGCAAGTCCGCAATTTTCAATTGCGGACTCATCTTCACTTTCGGATTATTTAATCTTTTGTTTTAGCAGCTCATTTTCTTTGCTTAATCGCTTCATTTCATGGTGAAGATCGATCATATGCAATGTCAACTCCTCTACTTTTTTCAACAGTTTCATATTCATTTCGCTAAGATAGATCCCGGTTTTTTCCATGTCAGCGGCACTGGGAATTTCCGGTAAATGTTTGTTTTCTTGAATGTATTTCTCAACTTCTTCGAGGGAGGATAATTCATAGTCTTCATCAAAAACATAATCGGGTCCCGGAACATTCAGGTCTACTTTTACCTCTTCCGCATGGATATTTCCCTTAACAGTCAACCTGGAGCTGGGAGAGGTGGTGCCGATACCTACGTTGCCATTACTTCTGATATGAATTTTAGGGGTGGCGTTGGCGGCTAAATTACCAGGGACGTGAATACTCAGATAATCCTGCCAGTTACTCCACCCGGTCCTTAAAATAGTTCTGTGGTTGCCGATGGTAGTTTTAAGCTCTGATCCGTATTTCAGTGCAATATCTCCTGAAACACTTAATAGAGAAGGAGGATTGGTGGTGCCTATTCCGACCTTATTTTGGGAGTCAATAACCAAAGCTGCATCGCTAGAGGCTCCGGTGTTGGAAATTAAAAATTTGCCGTCGGTAGTTACCCAGTTGTCAGATGACACACCGATTCTCCAATCTCTTCCTCCTACACCACTGTTGGTTAATTTTAACTGCCAGTGGTCTCCGTTTAGAGAAAGTTTTGCATCAAGATTGGTATTAGTACCGATGCCTACATTTCCATTGGTGTAGATATCGCCACTTCCTACAGGGTTCCATTGGCCATATGAGTCTGTCATTATGACCAAAAGAAAAACGGGGATTAAAAAGATTATTTTCGGTTTCATTGGTTAAATTGTTTAAATGTCACTTAAGGTTTTGAAGTACGAAAGTTAAATGACGCCAGTGACATATTATGTCACTCTCAAATAAATTGTTATAGCAGGCAAAAAAAGTTAGATTATTTTACGCTTTGCCTCAAGTTCTAAATCATACTTCAACACGGATTTTACTGGTTTAATTTTCCAATGGGACAAGGCATAGTAATTCCTGTTCAGAAGAAAATTCGCATAGTGACATATTACGTCACTCCCATAGTCTAACTTGTTTGGGGAAACAGATATTTACAATCTGCAATAACAAATATCTTTTGGATACATTAACCCTATTGATCATGAAAAAATTATATGTAGTTTCTTTTCTTATGCTTCAATATCTAGTTTTTTGCGCCAATGCACAAACTCTTTATGTTCCGAATGGACAGTCAGGAATTGGTACTTCTTCCAATACCAATGTTGGGATTGGTGTTACCTCTCCTGATGAGAAGCTTCATGTATCAGGAAACCTCAAATTACGGGGCAATTCAAAATTGACTTTTAACGCTGTCAATGCAACTGATCCGTATGCTGCCATCATCTTCAGTCATCTTGGCGACCTCCGCTGGCTTATTGACTACGGCACCGCGCAAACTAACAATCTTCGAATATTAAAAGTAGCTTCAGGGCAAGGGAGTACCATATTAAATTTTGACTATGATAATTCTGAATTCGAGATTTTTAACGCCAACGTCGGTATTGGGACCAACAGTCCACAGTCAAAACTTCATGTGGCCGGTGATGTTAGAGCGACGAACTTGGGAGCAATCGGGTTAGTAAGTGAAATCATGGCAACAGGCACCATGTCTAACAGTACTAATTCCGTTACAGCTGTATTAAGGTCGGGAACAGGAGATGGCGCTAGTTTTAGTAGCTGGAACGGCGGGCTTAGCAGTTGGTTTGGCATTGGTTTTCACTCCGACTTTGATAATACGACAAGAGGTATATTCAATACCAGGAACGGAGATTTTTCTATCAAAGGGAAATTTTCTTCTGAGGGGACAGGTCATAGCTACTTTGCCGGTAGTATCGGCATAGGTGCGCCCTCTCCGGACTCCGGATCAAAGCTCACTGTAGCAGGCAAAATAGATGCGAGAGAGGTTAAAGTATCTGTGAATGCCGGATCCGATTTTGTTTTTGAAAAAGATTATCCCTTGATGAAGCTTGAAGAATTGCAAGCCTTTATAAATGAAAATCAACACCTACCTGAAATAGCCCCGGCAAAGGAAATGGTAAAAAATGGTGTAGAGGTCGGCGAATTTCAAATAAAGCTGCTACAAAAAATCGAAGAGCTCACACTCTATATTATCAATCAACAAAAGGAAATTAAAGCACTCAAGGAAAAGGTTTCCGGTATGGGAAATTCGCAGAAGTAAAAAAAATCTCAGGGTGACATATTATGTCGCTCTTAGCTACTAGCTTTATGCGAAAGGCGATTTCGTTTGATCATTGTCTTAATGATCGAAGGAGATTTATTTCCCGACATAGTAATTAAACAAAAATCACAAAACACTTTATGTGCCTATACAACCAGCTTAATCACTGAAATATCTTCAAACAGCTCAAATTATCAACCATGAAAAAATTATTAATTATTCCATTCTTCTTTTTTACAACGATTTTGGTAAAAGCACAGGCGGTATTTGATACTGGCTCAAAAGTAGGTATCAACAATACTTCCCCTGAGTCGCAGTTACATATTGGTGACGGAACCGGCGTCCAGGAACTGAGAATTGACGGAGACCAGGCAAAACTAAGGTTACTGGCTCATACACCTTCTCAAAGCGCCTGGTTTCAATGGGGCACCGACTGGGTACAAGGTAATACTACCGATTTGCACTTTTCAGGCCTTTTTGGTGAGCCTAGCATTTTGACGCTAAAAGGTAATCGTAATGTTGGTATAGGTACCACTAATCCTACAGCTAGACTTGATGTGAGGGGACGTATTCGTTGCCTTAATAATAACAGCGCAGGAGGTACCATAATGCAATCATTGTATGACCCGGATGCAAACTATGCCCGGGCCATATTTTCCCACAATGCTTACTGGGATTTCACCACCAACCAATGGAATATAATGGGACAAGGCGCCAATGACGCTCAGACAATACTAATTCCCAATAAAGGAGGATTTAATTTTATCGTTCATCAATCAGAAGGCAACTTTCCCAAATCATTAAGCCACGCGGATTTTGTGGCAGGCACAAAAATGATTTTAACCAGAGATGGAAGGCTTGGTGTGGGTAACACTAATCCTAAAGCTAGACTTGATGTAGCAGGTGGATATATTCGCAGTCTTAATCATAACAGTGCAGGAGGTACTATTGTACAGTCATTGTATGACCCGGATACAGACTATGCCCGGGCCATATTTTCCCACAATGCTTACTGGGATTTCACCACCAACCAATGGAATATAATGGGACAAGGCGCCAATGACGCCCAGACAATACTAATTCCCAATAAAGGGGGGGGTGATTTTATCGTTCATCAATCAGAAGGCAACTTCTCTAAATCACTAAGCCACGCGGATTTTGTGGCAGGCACAAAAATGGTTTTAACCAGAGATGGAAGACTTGGCGTGGGTACAAGAAACCCAGGCCCCTTCAGACTGGCAATCAACGGAAAAATCCGGGCCAAAGAGATCAAAGTGGAAACGGGCTGGTCAGACTTTGTATTTGAGGATGATTACGATCTTCCCAAACTGGAAGAGGTGAAAAAATATATTAAAACCCACAGACATCTGCCTGAGATCCCCTCTGCAAAGGAGGTGGAGGAGAATGGCGTGGAACTGGGCAAAATGGATTCGAAGCTTTTGCAAAAAATCGAAGAGCTGACTTTGTACATGATCGACCTTAATGAAGAAATTAAAAACTTGAAAAATGAGAACATCAAGCTGAATGAGAAAATCAAAAATCTAAACAAAACCAACCAATGAAAAAATCTATTTGCACAATCTGTCTCTTTTTATTTGTGGAAGTGCACGCCGTAGCGCAGTACGATGAAATCCATCAATCTGGGGTTAATATTGGGATCGGAACCACTTCGCCGGCAACCAAGCTTCATGTTGAAGGACAATCTCTATGGTTGACCGGAGGTAATGGTGCAGGCTTAGGTGCCAATGCCGGTAAGGGTCTAAGATTATATCATGATGCAACCAGCAATCATGGAGTAATATCTTCTTACGATTACGGTGCAGGCAACTGGAATAACGTGATTATTAACCCAAATGCTACCGAAGGAAATGTAGGTATCGGCACTAACAGTCCTGATCAAAGATTAGACGTGAATGGCGACATGATTGTAGGCAGGGCTGGTAATTCGGGAACAGTCTTTTTCAGAAGGCCATCAGATGCGGCCGCCGCGGCATCTGTTGGATTCGCCGGGGAAAGCGAAATCAGCAACTTTCGAATGGCTTCCTTTGGTGGCAGCGGTTTTATCTCATTTTGGACTAATGGTGGAGGGACGACTGAAAAAATGAGGATAACGCCTAATGGCAATGTCGGTATAGGTACCGATAATCCTGCAGCCAAACTTGATGTAAGAGCCGGATATATTCGCAGTCTTAATCATAACAGTACAGGAGGTGCCATTGTACAATCATTGTATGACCCGGATACAGACTTTGCCCGAGCCATATTTTCTCACAACGCTTACTGGGATTTCACCACTAACCAATGGAATATAATGGGATCAGGCGCCAATGACGCTCAGACAATCCTAATTCCTAATAAAGGAGGATTTAATTTTATTGTTCATGAATCAGAAGGCAACTTTCCCAAATCATTAAGCCACGCGGATTTTGTGGCAGGTACAAAAATGATTTTAACCAGAGATGGAAGACTTGGCGTAGGTACAGGAAACCCAGGCTCATTCAGACTGGCAGTCAACGGAAACATCCGGGCCAAAGAGATCAAAGTGGAAACGGGCTGGTCGGATTTTGTATTTGAGGATGATTATGATCTTCCCACACTGGATGAGGTGGAAAAATATATTAAAACCCATAGACATTTGCCTGAAATCCCCTCGGCAAAGGAGGTGGAAGAGAATGGCGTGGAACTGGGTAAAATGGATTCGAAGCTTTTGCAAAAGATTGAAGAACTAACCCTTTACATTATAGACCAGGAGAAAAGAATCAAGAAACTTGAAGCGATAAATACACAGTTGATGAAAGAAAGAAAATAAACAAACGAGGAGTGACAGTTTGGCGACCACACCCCTCGTCGCATTAAATTTTACATTGAACTACAAAACTGTAATCAAATGCATAAAGTAAATACGTGTTTTACCAGACTAACGTTTGTTTTTCTTGCGCTAATGACCCATGCCAGGATTGGCCTTGGGCAAGGCGTTCCTGTTCCGCCATCACCTAATGCCTCTGCGTTATTGGAGTATGCGAATGTGCCGGTGAATTATTATAACGGTTTGCCAGCAATAGAGGTGCCTTTATATGATTTGCCGGGAAGGCAGTTATCTGTGCCTGTCAGCTTAAGTTATCATGCCTCGGGGATTAAGGTGCAGGATGTGGCCAGTTCCTATGGATTGGGCTGGAATTTGAATGCAGGTGGAGCGATTACAAGAGTGGTTAGAGGGTTGCCTGACCATTGGATAAACAGGAATGGTAGGAATGTGACGGTAGACCCTGCTTCAAATTCCGATATCTTTCGATCTCATTGGGAGATTGCCACTGAAATACAGGACGGACAGCCGGATGTATTTTACTTTAACTTTATGGGAAGAACAGGAAGTTTTGTCCTGGACTATAACGGTGATGCGGTACTTATCCCCTATCAAAATTTGAAAATCAAGCCTGCCATCGGACCAAGAGGAATTGGTTATTGGGAAATTACCGATGAAAACGGCACCAAATTCACCTTTGGTGACACCCCAGCTTCGATAGAAAAAACTTCCAAAAACACAATGGATGAATTTGAAAATTATAATACCAATAATGAATACGAATTTGAGTCTGCCTGGTATCTTTCCAAAGCGAGGTCTGCCTTTAATGATGAAATTACTTTTACTTATTCTGCCGGATCCCGGATTGAGTATAACTATTATTCTGAGATTATTGAAACAACTGATATAAATGTAGATAAATGTTATAACCGTGAAGAAAGGAATACAAGAATAAGGATTTTATCACCTAAATATCTAAATGAAATAACAACCTCAAAGGCAACAGTAAAATTCACATTTTTAGGAACAGGTACACAAAGACGTGATTTAATGAATGGTAAGTATTTAGATAGAATTGAAATCAAAAACCTTTCAAGTCAGGTAGTTAAAGCTTACTTTTTTGAATATGGTTATTTTGATGCTAATTACACTTTGCCAAAACCGGGGCACGCTTTGGATAATTATGATTGGTGTAATAGCAGTGATTGTTATAGGTTGAAACTCCTGAAAATTAAGGAAAATACCCGTTCAAACCCAATCAATTTCAGAGAATTTAAATACAATGAAGATGTTCATTTACCAGCCAGGAATGGCGTTTTTCTCGATCATTGGGGCTATTTCAATGGCAGGGAAAATTACCCGTTATTTCACCCTTGCCTTCGGGACCCTTACAGTAAAACACCTGATATTAACGATGGTAATATCGATATTTCCGGGCAGTTAAAAGCTCCTTTAACTTCATCTGCCAAAGCAAACATGTTAACCGATATTATTCTGCCAACAGGTGGTTCCACCAAATTTGAATATGAAGGCAATGCAATTGGAGGAAGGGCATATGGCGGCCTGAGGATTCGTAAAATCAGCGCTCACGACGGAGTCGATGCCAACAAAAATATTGTCAGAACTTTCAATTATCTCGAAGGCAATGGTTTACGTAATCCTTCTTATTATGTTAGCACCAGGACTGGACAAATTGGACCGAACTATTTCTTTTTTTTCGGTATATTACAGATAAATGGATTTACTATAAAATCCAACAGTATCATTTATTCCGAATCCTTTGTGCCCCTGTTTGATCTGAATGGATTAAATGTTGGATATACTAAGGTAAGCGAAAGTTTTTCCAATGGAAGTCGAATAGAATATCAGTATACCGGATTTAAAACGGATAACAACGGCTATGACCATAGAGATGTTGAACCTGAAAAAGCATATTTCACAAAATATCCGGGGGGATCATATTCAAAGATATCATCGGGGTCTTTCATTCAGGACGAGCCATACACATTTACTCCAAATACTTCAAAGGCCTTTGAGAGGGGGTTATTGGAAAGCCGGACGGTTTACAACAGTAGTGGCCAGATAATTTCTAAGATAACCAATGAATATGATTTTGAACAGCCAGTTAAAAGAGTCGTAAAAGGTTATATATCAAGATTTTATCCTGGTTTTTTGTCTCAAACCGGCAATGTCGATTTATATGCTACCGGGATATATGAATACATAAGCAAACCTGTCTTTCTAAAAAAATCAACAACAGCAACCTATGACCAGGACTTCCCGGTGATGAGAACAAGAAAATCGTTTTGGTAAGTGATTACACATTTGACCCACACTATTTGCAATTAACCGAGGTCAAGCGCTATAACCCCCGAGAAACCGAACAATATATCAATCAGTACAAATACAGCACAGATTTTGATTTGTCCGGCATCTGTATTGATGAATATATTCGATGTCGTGATCGTTGTCCACCAAGAGATGGAAATTGCATTGATGCATGCAATAATGCCCGGGATGCTTGTAATAATCAGGCCAACCTGAGCGAAAACGTCAGTGCCCTTCAATCAATGGTAGATCGCCATATGACCCATCAAATAGTGGAAACTCAGGAATGGGTATCCGACAACAATGGCACTCAACTGGTCAATGCTACCTTGATAAAATTTAAGAAAGAAGGTATAGGAAATACAGAAATGTATCTTCCCTCCACAGTTTGGACATTGAATGATATGAGGTCATTGTCTAATTACACAAAAGCTCGCATAAACAAACAAGGAAAATTTATATACGAAACCGATATGCGCCTGATTCATACCTATCTGGACTATGACGACAACTATGGAAATTTACTTAAAGAAAAAGGCCGTGATGAAATAGTCACCAAGTACAATTGGGATGCTACAAAAAGCCTCCTAACCTTCGTGGTTGTTGATGAGGGTACCGGTGGAAAAAACTTTACAACATCCTATACCTATAAGAGCCTGGTAGGCGTTGAAACGGTCACAGACCACAATGGTTTGGTTACAAAATTTGAATATGACGCCTACAACCGCCTGAAATTAGTTAGGGACCATGAAAATAAAATAGTGGCCAGTTATGAATACAATTACACCGGTGAAAATGGTTCCAACTACAATTATGTGAAGGCTGAGAACATGTTGGTCGGATCGACATCCCCGGGCAGTATATCGACCAACGACAAAAACGTCACTATCAACTATTTTGATGGCCTGGGCCGCCCAATACAGCAGGCTTATTTAAAGACCTCACCCCCAGGATATAACAATAACAATATCATACAGCTTTTTGAATATGACAACCAGGGACTTCAAAAAAAGAACTATTTACCCTACATGGCAAACAGTAATGCCACGGCCGTCAACAGTGTTTTCAGACCTAATGCTGTCAGTGAACAGGCTAACTTTTACAACAGCACCCAAAATAGTGTAGTGCGGGACCTTCGTCCATTTGTTGAAAATGAATTTGAAAACACACCGCTAAACAGAGTGCTGAATTCCTTTGGCCCGGGCAAGCTGTGGAAAGATAACAATAGAAAAGTGACTACACCGATGAGTTTTGGCTCAATGCTTTTTCTTTAAAGTGGAAAGATAACAATAGAAAAGTGACTACCCGGTTGAAAGTGGCGGCAGGAAATACATGCAGAAAATGGACTATAGTGAATGACCTACCTGTTTCCACCAGCGAATATCCTGCAAATACCCTTACCTTTGTGGAAAGTACCGATGAAGAAAACAGAAAAGTGCGTGAATATTCAGATTCAAGAGGTCTTATGATATTAAGAGAGGTACAGGAGAATGCTACCACCTGGCTGCAAACCTACTATGTGTACGATGGTTACGGGAATTTGCGTTTCATTATTCCCCCCGAAGCATCAGCTAACCTCAGACTAACCGCACCAAACGGACAGAATCCAATAGCCTTCGTGGATACCCCTTTAACGTTACCTCCTAAGAATTTTAACAATTACGTTTATAACAACCCCGGAAGCATTACCCTTGCTCCCGGATTTCAACACAATGCCGCAACGGAAGGGAATTTTTCGATAACCATAGGTGTAACGCCTGTATATGCCCAGGAAACCTATATGTACCAGTTCCAATATGATGAGGAGCAACGGCTGATTAAGCAAAAAGACCCCGGAGCGGATTGGGTGTTTTACGTGTATGACAAATGGGACAGACTTGTGATGAGTCAGGATGGCTTCCAGCGCTCAAAATCAACCAGGGAGTGGACTTTTGTAAAGTATGACCGCCTCAACAGGGCAGTTATGACAGGTATTTATAAAAGTAATGCCAATCACAACACCATGATCAATCATGTCAAAGCCAGTAACAACCGATATGAAAACACTGCTAATTCTGCTACCGGCTATGGTTTTACAGCTACCTATCCGACAGCAATCACTGTCAATGATTTGTTGACAGTGAATTATTTTGATGGTTATAGTTTTAAAAACAACCCCGCCTGGGATGCTGAAAATACGGAAACCGCCTATAATTTCAATAATCCACCAGGATATAACAACACCCGGCAAACCGCTGTAAAGGGTTTGTCGACAGGTTCCAAAATTAAGATTTTGGGTAGTTCTAATTGGCTGAACAGTGTCGTTTATTATGACGATGATTACCAGGTGATCCAGGTTTACAACAAAAATCACAAAGGGGGAATAGATAAGATTACCAACCATTTCAGCTTCAGCGGCAGAATGCTGAAATCCACCTACAGGCACCGCACTTCCTCAGAAGATGTCGACTTATTGAGGGAATATGAATACGACCATGCAGGCCGGGTTACCAGGAATTATCTGACCATTGAAAATAATCCGAGGGTATTGCTGGCTTCTTTGAAATATAATGAAATTGGCCGGTTAATTGAAAAAAACCTCCACAGCAATAATAATGGTACCAGCTTTTTGCAGTCTGTTGATTTGCAGTATAACATCAGAGGCTGGCTGACGCATATCAACAACAGTGCACTAAGTAATGACGGCACTGACAATATGGCCCAGGCCGATTTGTTTGGCATGGAGTTAATTTATAATCAGTCCACCATAAACCTCAATGGATCAAATACGCAAAGACAATTCAGTGGAAATATATCTGCTATAAAATGGCAAACAAACAACCTGGCCGATGATCCTGTTGAAAAGGCTTATGCCTATACCTATGATTACCTCAATCAATTAAAAACTGCCAGATATGCTACTAAATCCGGAAATACATGGACAGGCAGTGCGGGGCATTATGATGTCAATAATCTGGCCTATGATAAAAATGGTAATATCAAATCCCTGAACAGGTATGCCAGGATAGGAGGTAGCAGAACAAGAATTGATGGGTTGAGCTATAATTACGGTAGTACCAATCAATTAAAAAGTGTAGAAGATAATGGTCATGATGAAGGGTTTAAAAATGGCATTGCCGTTACTACTGAGTATAATTATGATGAAAATGGAAATATGGAATATGACTTGAATAAAGGGGTGGTAGGTGTCGGGTATAATTATTTAAACCTTCCTGAAGAAGTGGCGCTGGATGGTAACAAAAAAGTGCAATATACCTATGATGCGGCCGGTAACAAGCTTAAAAAGAGGATACTGGAGGGCAATACGGTAATAAATGAAATCGATTATGTAGGGGTTGCGCAGTATGAAGACAATCATTTATCCTTTTTATGGACTGATGAGGGCAGAGTGATTAAAAATGGCAATGATTATGAGTATGAATATTATTTGACCGACCATCAGGGGAATACCCGTTTGACTTTTGGTTACATGAAGGAAGTGGATGTCTATGAGGCCACCATGGAAACTGAAAACACTGCCAAAGAAAGCGTTGACTTCGTAAAATTATCCACTCGCGCCAGCAATTCCACTTACAATATTACCCCTGATCACAAAGTCAACGGTACAGCCAATGAGGCTGCAAGACTAAACGGTAGTACCGGAAGTGCCATTGGTCCCGGAAAGGTATTTACCGTGAGTGCGGGAGACAAAGTCGGTTTAAGTGTATTTGCTAAATATTCTCAATCTACCACTAATAGTAGCGCTGTCATCAATAATCTTGTGGCTGCGGTAACCGGTGCTTTTGGCATAGTCAATGGTGGTGAAACACAGGCATTGTATCAGGGCTTTGATGCTAATTTGCCCGGCCTCTCTTCCGGAATTGTCAGTAGCGGTACCCAGGTGCCCAAGGCCTATATCAATTACCTGATATTTGATAACAATAATGTTTTTCAACAATTTGGCTACCAGCAAATCACCACGGGTGCCAATAATGCTTTTGAACAATTGGCCCTGGCTGATATCAACGTACCGGTAAACGGCACCATGTATGTCTACGTAGCCAACGAAAGCAGTGAAAACGTAGATGTTTGGTTTGACGACATCATCATCATCCATAGGAAAAACACCTGGGGCTTGCAGGTAACCAATTCAGCAGATTACTACCCCTTTGGCGGTCAGATCAAAGCTTTGTCCTACCAGAAGCCCAGTAGCCTGGACAATGCCTATGGCTATCAGGGATTATATGCAGAATTGGATGAAAACACCGGCTGGCATGGTTTTGAGTTGAGGCAATATGATGCTTTTTTGGGCCGTTGGACTAGTATGGATCCATATAAACAGTATGCGAGTCCGTATTTGGGGATGGGGAATTCGCCGGTTAATGGCGTTAATCCGGATGGGGGGCTGTTTGGGTTAGGTGCTGTTGGGTCAACATTAGCGGGAGCTGGGATTGGAGCGGCTTTGGGCGCGGGTGTAGGTTTAATTGCTGATGAAGATAATTGGAGTTATTACGTTGTTAGTGGAGCTGTTTTAGGGGCAAATATTGGCTACTTGACTTCTAGTTCCGGTAGGACATTGGGAAATAAAAGGATTAGGTCTACGAAAGGTGATAATTATAGACGGGACAAATACAAATTCACTCCAAAACCTAGACCAAAGAGACAAAGACCAAAAGAAGTTGATAAGTTAGTTTCTCGTCCGGCAAATATCTCCACTCTATTTTTAGATTTGTCTAGAAAGATTGTTAAAGTAATTTTAGAGACGAAAATATATGCTGAAAAAACTGAAGAATCTAAAAGACCTGAGACTCGAAATCCGGAGAAAGTTAAGCTTTCAAAAAGACTCTAAACAGATCGATTTTTGGGACTGGTTATAAATCAAAATAACAATAGAAGATATAAGTACGTTGAATAATGTCATTAGTAATTTACAACACCGGCCACATTTCCCTTTTTAATCAGGCATCATTTAAAAAGTTCTTAAAAAAGATGCTTTTTTTTTGCATAAAACTTACATTTGTTTTATTTCATGATGAATTAAAATTTCTTTAAGAAAGCCTTATCACCGGGGTCTAAATAATTCAATATCAAATTGTTATTTTTTTGGTCTTTCAAATTTAGATTATTCCTACTAGATCAAATGGTACATTTCTGCCGGAAGAATTGATTTTTGCTTGTACCAATTTATTATTACTTTCTATTCACAAAATTTTTTTATATCTGATCCCTCAAATCAGGCATCGGATGGAGACGAAATTAAATTTTCTGGCTATGGCAATCCAAGAGATAATGAATCGCATGCAACGCATTGATCACCTGATCAAAATGAAAGCCACCGGCTCACCGGAAGAACTGGCTGTTAAGTTATCAGTTTCCAAAAGACAAATCTATCGCTACCTCGAGATGATCAAAAGTCAAGGCAAGGAAATCCACTACGAACCTTTGCGGCGAAGTTATACTTATAAGGAATAAATTCTTTTTTGTAATAAGGTTTTCCCGGGGTGACATCACATGCCACCCTCTGTAATCTACTTTATCCTGGAATATCATGTGACAGGCTCACCTAGCCTGTGAGTCATCTATTTGATAGTGTAGATTTGAAAAAATCAAAAATAGTTCAATAGGAGAATTAGATATACATAACCCTTTTGGAGTGGTCAAGCTTCAGCTCATCCGGCATTTAGAACAAGAGCCCAAATAATATAATGATCATTACACGCACCTGATCTATTTATTGCTTTTTAACGATCCTTTAAATTCAATATGGTCTATGGATGCATTTTGTTCAGAGTTTTCTTTAATTTCATTGATTCGTTTGCTTAATTTTCTCTTCCAACTGTTTGATCCTCTTCTCTTGCCCAATGATGTAAAGGGTGAGATCTTCAATTTTTTGTAGTAGCTTCGACTCCATCTCTCCCAGGTTTACGCCGTTTTCTTCCACTTCCTGGGCAGAAGGAATGTCTGGCAGTTGTTTATGGGTTTGGATAAATGCCTCGACATCAGTAAGGAGACGTAGGTTATAATCATCTTCAAAAACAAAATCTGACCAGCCGGTTTCTACTTTGATTTCCTTGGCCCGGATTTTACCATTGACTGCCAGCTTGAAAGTACCAGGATTAATCGTACCGATGCCGACATTTCCGTTTGTTTTCAATATAAATTGTGGAACTCCGGGAGCTGTTTTTAACCCCAGGTCTCTGTAGGTATTATCTGCATTGAAGGAGGAAATGTAATTTCCATAAGTAGGATTAATTGTTGAATTGCCTGCTGCGGCAATAGCAATGAATCCATCGTTGGTTTTGAATTTCGCTATTACATCAGTGCCTGAATTATCATAAACATCGAGCTTAAAACCGGGAGCTGTATTTCCAATGCCTACCTTCCTCTCTGTATGCAGGATATTTGTTCCGATTGGATTGAATTGCGCATTGACGGATACAAAGAATGCCATAAAAATTATGCCGATGAGAAAGGTTTTTGTTTTTATGATGATCACTTTTAAGATTTTTTGATGTTCATATACTAAATCGCTACTTCAATATATGAAGTGGTCGAATCAAGCTATTCGATGACAAGATAAATTTGCTCGGTGACATATTGTGTCACCAGCCCGCCTTAAATTGCACTGGTTAGTTAGAATGCCCGTATGGGTAGTTATTTATAAAGCGAATCTATTTCCTTTTAATTAAACGCTCAATGTTTCTTTGAGGGCTAATTTGAAAATTTAAATGATGAAAACATGAAAACTATAACTTGCTTACTACTTCTTTCACTGATAGGATTTAGTTCCTTTTCACAGAGTTTTACTTTGCCGGGTGATGGTAAATGGTACCGTGTCGCTACAAAAGGTGGCAGACATGCATTCATTGAATATTATTACAGTCATGCTACTGCCCATAATCCTTCAATAGCCAAAGGTGAAATCGCATTTATCAATGCCAGAAGTTATATCATTCAGGAACACCAAACCATGGGTTACAGCGCGTGGAATCAGCCTCAATTTGCTATCATTAATTTTGGTAACCAAACCGAACTCTGGGTTAAGGCAACCAGTGGTGTCAATACGGGGACCTTTGAAATCCTTCAATCAAAGTATGCCACATTGACTCTGGGAGATATAAGTGATGCCAACCTTTCTGATAATGGAGGGACATTGAAAATTTACAATAAACTTCCGGATGATAGCCACACCATCTCAGGTGATTTGATCGTGACCGACGGCAATGTCGGGATTGGCATCACAAACCCAACGGAAAAACTTACGGTCGATGGAAAAATTCGAAGTGAAGAAGTTAAGGTAGAGATTGTGAATAGCGCCGACCATGTGTTTCAGGATAATTACAAACTTCAGGAACTTGATGAACTCGAGGCCTTCATCAAAGGAAACAAACATCTTCCTGAAATCCCCTCAGAAAAGGAAATGCTGGAAAATGGCCTGGAAGTGGGTGAATTTCAAATCAAGTTATTGCAGAAAATTGAAGAACTGACATTATATATCATCGACCAAAATAAATTGTTACAGGAAGCAATGCAAAAAAATGAGAAACTCGAAAAAAGAATAGAAACCCTGGAGAATTAATTCACCCGCATCGCCGGATTCGCATGAGTAGAGCCTTAATAAAATACGTCGTCATCATAATCATTTTCGTGATACATTGTCCTATCAATGGGATAGGGCAGGTCAGAATTCCGTTATCCGAAAAGCACCGGCAGAAGATTGAGGAAATCGAAGATCCTCGAAAGAAACTGGCCAAATACCGGAAATACTATGCCAAAGACAGTATCAAATACCTGCGTCGTTTGGATAAAGTGCTGAAGAAAAAATCTGACAGTGTGTACACCTTGATGAGAAGGTTGGAGGGAAAGAGAGGAGTGGTGATGGATACATTAATGAACCATCAGATTGTTCAAAAGGGGAAAGATATCGGGATTTCTTCCATGACGATGTCTGACGGAGGTGAACTGCCCGGTTTCGAAAAAATGGATACACCAGTCAATCAGGCACAAACCATGGGTAAAGAACTTGTAAATAAAGACTTGCCTGTATCAACTGCCGAAATCAACCCCAAAGCGAACAACACGTTAGGTGCACCATTAGGCGACGCACAAGAAAAGTTAACAGATATAAAAAGCGAAATTATCCCCTACCAGGAATATTATAATCAATATAAGGACCATCTCAATCACCCGGACAGTATGCAGGCGATGGTGGAGAAGGTAGCCGGCGAGCAAATGGAACAGGCGGCCGAGAAAATGTTGGAAAAGAGCCAGGGTGTAGCTGGCATGGAACAGTTTCAGCAACAAAAGGCGCTGGTAGAAGAAATCAGGAATACGCGTGAAAAATACCAGCCACAACTCAAACAACTTGGAAACCGGGAATTTCTGAAGGAAGAAGGCAGGCAAAAAGCCAAAGAGAAAGCCATCGAATTCCTCGCTCATCATCAGGATAAAGTCACAGAAGTACAAAAGAAAATGGGTAAGCTCAAAAGGATTTATAGTAAGGTGGAAAATTCCAATGACCTGGGCACCGCTGTCAAAAAAAGTTCACTTAAAGGAAAACCTTTTAAGGAAAGACTTTTTGTCAGCGGCAATTTCCAAGTAATTAACCTGGATCCGTTTTCCCTGGATTTTTCGCCGTCTCTGGGATATATGTTTAATAAATACTTTGTTATGGGCATTGGCGGTACTTACAGGTGTTCCTTTGGGGAATTTGAAACCACGCAAATCACTATCCCGGAGAATCAATACGGCGTCAATGCCTTCGTTCAACATGATGTGATGAAAGGTTTTTTTGCCTTCGCAAGTTATGAGCAAAGTAATCGTGTGTTGCCAAACCTAAGCTCAGAGGGATCCGGTTCGGCCTGGATACCTGGCTTCATGGCAGGTGCCGGTAAAACCATCGGCGTTCACCCCAAAATCGACACCAGTATCATGCTGATCTACAACTTCCTCCACGAACTAGGCGAAAGCCCCTACCGAAGTCCCTGGATATTTAAAACCGGCTTCCAGCTAAAAAAAATCTAACACCTACGCACCCATCATCGGCAAAAACCTCTGTGTCTCTTTGTGCCTTGGTGGTTCACCATTTTTCACCACGGAGGCACCAAGGCACAAAGAGACACAGAGAATTTTGTTGAAAACGTAGTGCAACAACCACGTCCGCTCGCGCCATGGGAGCCTGGCATTCTTTTTGTAAGGGACGGCCAGGATGAGCGCTCAGAATACTCTTTTCAAGTAGAATCGGTTATTTGCCGGAAGCGAGAACTTATGCTTTGTTTTTTTCTGGCATTTCCTGCTAACTTTGTGTCGTGTTATTCAAAGAAGTTAGAATACTGCTCAAAAAAGAGTTCATCCTGGAATGGAGGCAGCGTTATGCGTTGAACGGAATGTTGTTGTATGTAGGCAGCACCATTTTTGTGTGCTATCTCAGTTTTAACCTCAACATGTCGCAACTCAATGTGATCACCTGGAATGCGCTGTTCTGGATTATCATGCTTTTCAATGCGGTCAATGCCATCACGAAAAGCTTTATCCAGGAGAGGGAGCAAAGGCAACTATATTATTACACGCTCGTCAGCCCCCATGGTATTATTGTCGCCAAAACAGTTTACAATGTTTTTTTGATGCTGGCCCTTACCATCCTGGCTTATTTGGTTTACTCGCTGGTTTTAGGGAATAAAGTACAGGATCAGGTATTGTTTGCAGCGGGGATTTTTTTAGGGGCCCTTGGTTTTTCTACTTCTTTAACGATGATTTCCAGTATAGCTGCCAAGGCCAGCAATAACAGTACCCTTATGGCTATATTGGGTTTTCCCGTAATACTGCCTATTATTTTAATGGTCATCAAAATCTCAAAAAACGCCATCGATGGCATCGCCCGTAGTGAAAGTTATAATGAAATGGTAACGTTGCTGTCCATTAATGTGATTGTAGGTGTAGTGTCGTATTTGTTGTTCCCCTATATCTGGCGAAGCTAGGCCACCTAAATTCCCCCGGATAGGGCCAAAGGTTTAGCCGGCACTATCATCCCATTTAATTATCAATCTTTAATCCGCTTTCCTTATCTTTGAGCAAAATCTAAACTAAAGCCCCTGAAAGGGGTCTGGGGGTTATCGAATGGACTTCATAAAAAAAACCTGGTGGAAAATAATAACGGTCATTCTGGTACTTTATACCATTATAGGTGGCTTATTATTTGACGTGCCCAGGTTGGCGATATTAAATGAGACCATCCGCAACCTGTATTTTCATGTGACGATGTGGTTTGCGATGGTGATCATTTTATTTATTTCCATGATATATTCCATCAAATACCTCCACAAAAACAATCCCATACACGATGCCGCTGCCAATGAATTTGCCAATGTCGGCCTGTTGTTGGGGGGCCTGGGACTGGGCACCGGAAGTATCTGGGCGCGGTTTACGTGGGGGGCATGGTGGGTAAATGACCCGCAATTGAACAGCGCGGCCATTGCTGTGTTGATTTATCTGGCCTACGCGGTGCTCAGAAATTCTATCGAAGATGAACAGAGGCGGGGTACGGTAAGTGGTGTGTATAATATTTTTGCCTTCGCGGCTTTTATTCCATTGCTTTTTGTCCTGCCAAGAATGGCCGAAAACTCTCTGCATCCCGGAAAAGGTGGAAACCCTGGTTTCAATGCGTATGACCTGGATAGCAAATTGAGACTGGTCTTTTACCCGGCAGTTGTCGGATGGACGCTTTTGGGTGTGTGGCTGGCAAGTCTCAGGATAAGGATAAAAGCCTTGTATTTGAAAACAGAGCATTAAAAAATATCGATGAAAAAATACCTGGTAATAACGCTTTTGTTGCTTTCTCTCCGGTCTTTTGCGCAGAAAATAGAGGTCACCGAGGAGGACTATCATAACACCGAAGTTGAGATGGCCGACAAAATGAGGGAAAACGGAAAAATATATGTGGTGGTGCTGGTGATTTCCCTGGTAATGGGGGGTATTCTCACTTATGTCATCGCTATTGACCGAAAATTACGAAGGCTGGAAAAAAAAACCCACTGAATAATCCACCCATTCCTCCAATGATCACCAATGCTTAGAAGGTTATTGTCATAAAAAGCAGGTTTTAATGCTTTTTACTTTAAATTTGCATAAACTTTTCCGGCATTTTAGCGGTTCTAATTTGGACTGATATAATGCCATAAGGATGGTCGAGTATAAATCTGGATGAGATGAAGAAATCACATATATTTTTATTAGTTGTCATAGCTATTGCCGTGAGTGTAGTTATCTCCACTGCCGGTGATGCCAGTTCCTACGTTAATTTTAAAACTGCCAAAGAAATGAAACAGAATGGAGATGATAATATGGTACATGTCGTAGGCGAGTTGAAGAAAGATGGCCAGGGAAAAGTCGTCGGAATTAAGCCCAGTAATGACAGATTATCTTTTTCATTTATCATGGTAGATGACAGCCAGCAGGAACAGCTTGTATTTTACAAAGAACCGGTACCGGCTGATTTCACAAAATCTGAGAAGGTAGTGGTAATAGGAAATTATTATAATGAAACTTTTGTTGCCGACAAGATCCTGCTAAAATGTCCGTCCAAGTATGAGGAAACTGAAATAAAGCCCTTATAAGTTATGGTACATTCTTTTGTTGGGAATCTGGGGCATTTAATGATCATTATTGCATTTGTTTCTTCTGCCTCGGCAGCTATTTCCTACTTTTTATCTTCGAGTGATAATCCTTTAAAGGCGGGTCAATGGCAACTGTTCGCCAGAACTTCTTATTTTATCCATGCCGCTGCAGTGTTTGCGACCGTGTTTTGCCTTTTTCATATCATTACCAACTACTATTACGAGTACCACTATGCCTGGAAAGTTTCGGATCGCAATCTATCCAATATATATAAGATTTCCAGCTTATGGCAGGATCAGGAGGGTAGTTTTTTGCTATGGATATTCTGGAATGTAGTCCTGGGGTTGGTCATTATATTTACTAACAGGTATTGGGAAGCTCCGGTAATGACGATTTTTGCGCTGGTGCAGGCTTTTCTTACCTCCATGATATTGGGTGTGGTCATCCCGGGTATTAATCTCAAAATCGGAAGTGATCCGTTCATCTTGCTACGGGACGTATTTCATAATGATGAAATATTCAGGTTAAATCCGAATTTTGTCCCAGCCGATGGCACCGGGCTTAACCCCTTGCTCCAGAATTACTGGATGGCTATTCATCCGCCCACGTTATTTTTAGGGTTTTCCACTACCCTGGTGCCCTTTGCATTTTGTCTCGGTGGCTTATGGAAAAAAAGATACACCGAATGGATCCGGCCGGCTTTACCCTGGTCATTGGTTTCAGCCCTGGCGTTGGGCACAGGCATATTGATGGGTGGCTACTGGGCGTATGAAACCTTGAATTTTGGTGGTTTCTGGAACTGGGATCCTGTTGAAAATGCCTCATTTGTACCTTGGCTTACACTGGTGGCCAGCTATCACACTATGATCAGCTATCGTAACAGCAGTACCGCGCTTAAAGCCTCTGTAATTCTTATTGTGGCTACTTTTATCCTGATTTTGTATTCTACCTTTTTAACCCGTAGCGGAGTGCTGGGCGATGCATCGGTGCATTCTTTTACAGACCTTGGCTTGTCAGGACAACTGTTGATTTATTTACTGACATTTTTGGTGCTGTCAGTTTCCCTGGTTATTTTTCGCTGGAAAGATCTCCCCAAGTCTGCCAAGGAAGTATCTACTTACTCACGGGAGTTTTGGATTTTTATGGGGGCTACTACCCTGTGTCTCATGGCTTTCCAGGTGATCGTAGCCACATCCATACCGGTATTTAATGAAATTATAGAATTCTTTGGTGGGATTGGCAATATTGCAATCCCATCTGATCAGGTGGCATTTTATTCCAGTAAACAGCTTTGGTTTGCTATTTTCCTGGCTTTGTTTTCAGGAACAGGACAGTTTTTCTGGTGGAAAAAAATTGATAAAGAAAAGTTGAAAGCAGCTTTGACTTATCCTTTTATTATCACATTGATCCTGACAGGAATCGTAATCATATTTGGAAAAGTTAAGGAATTCAGCTACATACTATTGCTGACTGCCAGTATTTATTCGGTGGTGGCCAACAGTAGCATTTTGATAAAACTGGTTAAAAATAACATCAACCTGGCGGGAGGGGCCATTGCCCACATTGGCATAGCCCTGATGCTGATTGGCATTTTATTCTCAACCGGATATTCCAAGGTGGTTTCTTTAAATAAAAGTGGGTTTAAAATATTTGCAGATGTAGAGGAAGAGTTTAACCTTGAAAACATCGTGCTGTTCTTAAATCAATCCTACAGGATGGAGCCTTATGATTTAACCTATAAAGGGAGGCGTTTAGATGTAAAAGGCATACCCGGATATGTCGATTACAACAACCTGGCCCCTACTGAGGACCGGACCAGAGCCATTGCGCTGGAAGATATAAACATCAATGGCAAAGCCTATGCCAAAAAAGGTGACACGGTAAAAATACATCCTGAGAATGTTTACTTCCAGGTGGACTACATAGATGAAAAGGGCCGTAATTTTTCTTTGTACCCCAGGATACAAATCAATGAAAATATGGGCAATGTAGCATCTCCTGACATCAAAAAATACTTTGCTAAGGATTTATACACTCACCTTAACTATGCCCCCTATCTTAACCCTGAAGAAGAAATTGAATGGAGCGATCCCGAATCACATACCGTGAAATTAGGCGAGCGGTTTTTTATCAATGACTTTGTTACCATCCTCGATAAGGTTGAAAGGGTGGAAGATGTCGTAGCGTTAGGGTTGAATGAATCGGACCTGGCTGTCAGGGCTTCTATTTCTATTTTTGGCAATGATGGGAACTATACGGTGGAACCTTTATATGTCATCAGGGACAGGATGTTGGGAAGGATTCCGGAGACTTTGCAGGAATTGGGGATACAAATTGTTTTCACCAAAATCCACCCTTCAACCAATGAATTCACTTTTGAAGTACGAACTACGCAAAGGGATTTTATCGTCTTAAAGGCTATTCAAAAGCCCGGAATCAACGTTTTATGGACTGGCACACTGGTGATGATGCTCGGCTTTATTATCGCTATCAGACGCCGGTACCTTGAATTCATCACAATGAGAAACAAGGGTACTGAGTTACGTAGTTAACACTATTAATGAATCTTATTGACATCGTACCCTATTATCGCTTGTTATCGTCTGCATTTGTGGGTTAGCCTGGTACCAAGCTAATGCGGATGCCATGGTCATGCATTTGTAATGCCTGGGCAACGTTTTTTGAGCACTATTCCTATTTGATAAATTGAGTTACAAACTCGGAGCCATAAAATCCTCGTTGGAAACGAGGACTGGATTATGCAGGGGAAAGATTGCCATACTCGTCCGCATTTGTGGGTAGGTTCAGCGCTATACTAGTCGTTGAAGCCAGTAAAATTCAACCAAAAAACAAGAGTGATATCTATTGTACAGACCCAAATCTTGCATGAAGAATTAATCTTGCAAGACTTTCATTACTTCATTTGGCATGCGTATTTAAGAAACTGACCAGCTTACTGATGGCTTTTGCCCTGTGGGATAGCTGATTTTTTTCCTCTAAAGTCATTTCCGCAAAAGTTTTATCCGAGTGTTCGGGAATAAATACAGGGTCATAACCAAACCCATGCAACCCTTTCAGGTCATCGATGATTCTACCCTCGGCAGTACCCTCGAATTGATCAACTTTTCCATCGTTAATCAGGCTGATCACTGTTCTGAATCGGGCTTTCCGGTTTTCTTCGGACTTCAGGTTTTCCAGCAACAACCTGATGTTATCACCGCTGTCTCTATGGGTGCCTGCATATCTGGCCGAATAAACACCTGGTTCGCCATCGAGCGCATCGACCTCCAGACCGGTATCATCGGCAAAACAGTTGACCTGGTACCGGTCATAGACATATTGTGCCTTCTCCAGCGAGTTGCCTGCTATGGTTTCCTGGTTTTCCGGCAGTTCCTCCTCACACCCTATATCCTGCAAACTTAATATTTCAAATCTATCATCGATCAGGGATCTGATTTCCTTTAGTTTATTTTGGTTGTTAGTGGCAAAACAAATTTTCATTTTTTTAACACAATAAAGTCATACCTTTAATATTCAACCACCAGTCATAGCCTGGCTCAAAGCCATACGATGACTATAATGTCATGTAAGTAAATTCCGAACCTTACTTTTCACCTAAAGAATATCAACCACCTCAACCTCAAAAACCAACGTAGAAAAGGGTGGTATGCCAGGAGGTGTTTGCGGGGGAATACTGTTCTGGTTTACCAGATCCTGAATGATAGCCGGTGGTATTATATAAATATTGGAGCCATAAGCCAAATGTGAAGGAATGAAAATAATTCCCTTTTCACCTTCCCGGAGATCTTTAAAAGCCAGGTCCCAGCCATCTATCACCTGATCTGCGCCAAGCCGGAAAGTCAAAGGCTGATTCTGGTCAAAGGAGCTGTCGAATTCTTCACCATTCAAAAAGGTACCCGTATAATGTACGCTTATATTCTGACCTTCATTGGGCAATTCACCTTCTCCGGCCTCGGTTTGTATGTAATACAAGCCTTTTTCCCGGGCTTCTTCACCTTCAAGGCCCTGATCTTCAATGTAGGTCAGAATTCTCTCCGTTTCGAGTTCCCGCTGAGACGCCTCATCGTCCACTCTTACCACACGCACCTGAAGTCTTGTAAGCGCTAAAGAGGGAATTAGATTTTTGTAAGAATAAGTGCCGTAACTTAAACCGGAGGGCATGTAAAAGTCAAATACCTCACCTTCTCTCATTACTTCCAGCCCTGCCTCCAATGCCAATGGTATGGCCCCGAATCCGCCAAAAGATAGCTGTATAGGATCATCAGGCGTATCAACGGTATGCAGGGTTTGTCCATCTAATATAGATATGGTATAGTAAATGGAAACGATGTCATCGGTTTCAATTTCCCTGCCGCTTTCATCACTCAAAACAGGATTATAATAAAAGCCTGCAGGAGCCTGCTGTGCGGTAATCCCGTTGCTGTTCAGGAACTCTTCAATTCTGCCTTGATCTATCCTTAATTGCTCCGATGGATCAATGCTATCGTCTGAGTTGCAGGCCACAAGTGCAGTGAGGCAGAGAAAAAAAAACAGGTATGATTTTTTGTAAAGGTCTGTCTTCATATCCGCTACATTTAGGGTAATTTTTATGACAACAACTATTTTTAATACGAAGTTCAGAACATTTTATTGAAAAAACTTTGCTAATTATTGCACAACGTCCACTAATTCAACCTCAAAAACCAGGATAGCGTTCGGTTTGATTTTTTCTCCGGCCCCTCTTTCCCCATAGCCTAGCGGTGAGGGGATAAAGATGGTAGCTTTGGAACCTACGTTCAACAGCCCGATGCCTTCATCCCATCCTAAAATTACCTGGCCGAAACCCAATTGGAAGGTAAACGGCTGATAGGATCTCCCTTCAGTGTACACGCCGGCTTCTTTGGCAACGGCTTCAACGCTGGTGTCAAATACGGTGCCATCCATCAGCTTTCCTGTGTAATTTACCTGGACCCTGTCGCCAGGATTTGGTATGGCTCCGTTTCCTTGCTCAGAGATAACATAGCGTAATCCACTTTCAGTTTTTTGGGCTTCCAGGCTATTGTCGGCAATATATTTATCGATGGTAACCCCTTGTTCATCAATCAGTTCTTTGCTATTTTCCAGGATGCTTTTCCGGGTCAGCTCCATTTGCTTTTTTCTTTGAATGGCCTGCCATTCCATGGATTTCTCGTTGAATTCCTCTTCGTTGAGTATATCTTCCAACCCGGCAAAAATGGTTATGACGCTTTCCGCACCTATATCCGGGGGTAATTGATTTTTGAATAATGATTTGGCCGGGATTTTGAATACGGCACTATCTCCTTTGTCCAGCAGGTTAAAACAATCTTCGAAGGATTTTGATGCACCCCATGTAGAATCTTTTCGCATTACAAAAGGTACACCGGCATCCAGGCTACTTCCCAGAACGGAATCTTTTTCATTTTTGTAAATTACATTTAAGGTTATGAAATCCCCATCCACTGTTTTCTGTCCGTCGACATTTTTAATGAATTCATATTCCATGCCGCCCTCGAGTGTTCCGGACAATTTATTGTTTTCACAAGCCTGAAGGCCAATAAACAACAGGCCTGCAAAGGCCAACATCAGATTTTTAGTTTTCAACATTGGTTGTATATGGTTTTTTTAAAAGTGGATTTAGTTTTTCCTTATAACGGGGCAGCAGTTCTTCAAATAGTTTGAGTGTTTCTTCCAATGACAGGTTTGATTTCCCCCCTGCGGCATTTTTATGCCCGCCGCCATCAAAATGATTCTTGGCAAACTCATTGACCGAAAATTCACCCAGTGACCGGAATGACATTTTAATCATGTCATTTCTGTCAATGATGATAGCTGCAAAGACAATTCCCTCTATAGAAAGGGCATAATTAACCAGTCCTTCGGTATCTCCTGTTTTGGAATTGAATTTTGATAATTCCTCGGCGTTGATAGAAATGTAGGCGGTATTAAATTCTTTCAGAACCACCAACTTTTCGCTTAAAGCATAACCGATGAATTTTAACTTTTCCAGGGAGTTGGTATCATAAATAAAGCGGCTGACCTTCGATACATCCGCACCTTTCTCTATCAGGGCTGCAGTAATCAGGTGCACATTTTTGGTTGTGTTCGGATGTTTGAAAGACCCTGTATCGGTCATTATTCCGGCATAAAGGCACTCCGCAATGTCCTTATCGATAAGATGTTGATCACCCATTTCAACGATAAGTTCGTAAAGCAGTTCGGTAGTTGCGGCAGCCTTTGTGGACCATTTGGTGAAATCAGCAAAGTCTTCAGGGTCAAGATGATGGTCTATTAAAACCTTTACTGCCGACGATTGCCTTACTTTTTCTCCCAATTCATTAATTCTATGCAAACTGGAAAAATCCAGGCAAAATACCACCTCAGCTTCTTCGATAATCTTATGTGATCTGCCCTCATTTTGTTGATTGTATATTATGACCTCATCGTCCCCCTTCATCCAGTTGAGAAATGCGGGATAATCGGTGGGTGAAATTACAAAAACCTTATGGCCTTTTTTCTTTAAAAACGCTGCTAATGCTAAGGAAGAGCCCAAAGCATCGGCATCTGGTTTTTGATGAGTAGTTATGGCGACCTTTTTGGGTGAATCCAGTAATTCTTTAAAAGCATTAAGGTTTTGCATAAACCAAAAAACACCTCAAAAACATGAGGTATCCCTAAATTGTGAAATGTAAAAGTGATACAAAAATTCCAAAAACAAAAATTTATATTTTATATGGTGCGGTAAAAGATGTTTTTGTTAAAAACCGAGGACGTTTATAAATAATCTTATAATTTTGCCCCCTGAAAAATTTAGAAATTAATAAAATGGCAGGAAACAAAACATTCACCATGATAAAACCCGATGCAGTTGGAGCCGGGAATATTGGTGCCATCATTAAAATGATAGAAGAAGCAGGATTTAGTATTATCTCCATGAAATACACCAGGCTCAGTGGTGAAAGGGCGGGGCAGTTTTATGCAGTTCATCGTGAAAGGCCATTTTATGAGGATCTGTGCAGCTACATGTCCTCCGGCCCGATTGTGGCTATGATTCTGGAGAAGGATAATGCCGTTGAGGATTTCAGGGCTTTAATTGGTGCCACCAATCCTGCCGAAGCCGCTGAAGGCACCATCAGAAAACTATTCGCCACCTCTATCGAGGCCAATGCCGTCCACGGTTCGGACTCAGACGATAACGCACAAATTGAAGGGAGCTTCTTTTTCTCCGAGATAGAAAAGTTTTAGTCCAATAAAACTAACTAACCAGCGTTGGCGTCTCTTGAGTGTTGTACAACCCAAGCATGTGCCTGTATTTTTATTTATTGCCGAAAACCTCTGTGTCTCTTTGTGCCTCCGTGGTGAACAATGGTGAACCACAAAGGCACCAAGACACCAGGAACTTTGCCGAAGTTATGTAACAGCTACTGAACGCTTGCGCCATCCACGGTATTTAGTGGGCGCTATCAGGCGTTTGTCATGCTAAGTATACTTATACAAAGAAGAAGATATCACATCAAGAATTATCCTGACCGGTCAGATCGCTTTCCTTTACAGCGGATAAGCTGTCTTCAGGGCTCTTTTTTTCATCCTTCTTTTTGAAAAAAACCCTTTTTATCCACCTTGGAAGAAAAATCGCACCCAAAAGCAAAAAGGGGTAATAGGATAAGATGCGCCACAAAACCATGATGACAAGCGTATGATCACGTAAATATTCGGAAAAGAAAGATTCAAAAAAATATTCGGCAAAACCACTACCCCCCGGCGTTGGGGCTACCAGCATGGTAATCCATAGAATAACCTGTCTCGAATAGATGATTAAATGGTCTATCAGCGAGTTCTCAGAATAGGCTTGAATCAGTACATTTAGTTGCAGGTACCTCACAGACCAGATAAAAACAGTAGCCAGGGCAATATGGATCCAATAGTTGATATTTTTGCCTTTGATGTTAGAAGAAGCCCAGATGATTTCATTACCATGCTCATAGGCACTATACCGCCATTTTCTCAAATATCTGATGGAGGTGACTTTCAACAGAAACCATTTAAAGGCCCTTGGCCTGACAAACAGGGCATAAAACATGATAAATGTATACAGCACAATTAAAAAATAACTGACGTAAAACACCGGCCTTAATCCGCCAAACATCAGGTTGTTTTCCTCAATGCCATCCATAGTGTTTAAATTACCGGGAAACATTTCACCCGGGGCCACAATGAGTGAAATTAAGGCAGCTACCACGAAAAACAAATTGTCGAGTATGGCTGTAAGCATCACGAAAGCCAGCGACTTTCCCATATTGATGCCTTCTTTCAAAAGGATAAAAACAGCCACTGCCGTACCCCCGACAACCGAAGGAGTGACCGCAGAGGCAAATTCCCACAAGATAATAATGTATAACGAGCTACCCCAGGAGAGCTCGTCACTGGAAATAGCCCTGATGCGATACATGTAACCTAAAAATCTCGCCAATATTAACAAAATGGCAAAGATGAATGGAATGGCTTTAGCGGTGAAAATGAGGTTTAATGTGTCGGCATTGATGGAATCATCGGTGTAAAACTGGTAAAATACTATGGCGAGACCAAATAATATGGGGATCCAAACCTTATTGGGATTGAGGGTCTTGAATATCTTTTTTGAATCCAGCTCCATCTATTCTACTAACGCTTCTTCCAGAATTTCTATCCAAAAATTATTAAACCCTAAACCCAGCTTCATAGTAATTTTGCGGAGTTGAAGTAATTCTAAAATCGCCAGAAAATTAAAGATTACGGCAATTTTATTGGACTCGAAATCTATGATCTCTAAAAATGATAGTTTTTTGGTTTTGGTTAGTTGACTGATTAAAAAAGTTTTTTGATTTTCAACAGTGTATGGATATTGTACAACCTCGTGTGACGGTTTATTGTGTGCATACTCATAACGGGTCATTACCTTTTGGAATACTTTCAGAAGCTTGTACAAGTCAATATGCTGAAGCTCAGACTCCACATTGGAGATTTCAGATAAGGCCCGGATCTCCTTCGCCACGTTGCCCCTTTTTTCCTTTGAAAGCCGGTCTCCTTCAAGGGCGATCAATTCATTGATGATGGATTTGTATTTTTTATACTCCAACAGGTGTTTCACCAATTCCTCCCTGGGATCGATTTCGTTGCCTTCTTCATCCAATTGAGGCCTTGGCAATAACAGTTTGGCCTTGATTTTCATCAGCGAAGCCGCCACCAGAATAAACTCGCTGGCTACTTCAATATTCATTTTTTCCAGGTGGTGCAGGTAATCCAAAAAATCATCTGTAATACTGGCAATTGGAATATCGTATATATCCAGTTCGTCCCTTTCTATAAAGAAAAGGAGAAGGTCAAAAGGCCCTTCGAAGAGTGGTAATTTTATCTCGAAACTCAATGAATATATTAATAAAGATTATCGTTCGAATTCTTCAAAGATATTACTTATCCGGCTAAATTATAGTTGCAAAGAAAAAAAAATGTAATTTTGCATGATTTTATAAAAATCACAGTAACATTTCACAGTTATTAAACTTTTCGTACATTAGGTTGTTCATTTGCTATCAAAGAAATTTGTATGTTAATAAAACCAGGTCCTTTATTGGCTGGCATCGATAGCCCTGCTGATTTAAGAAAACTCGATCCATCACAACTGGTACAGGTAAGCTCCGAACTAAGGCAGTTCATAGTAGACAACGTTTCGGTGTATGGAGGGCACTTCGGGGCAAGTCTGGGGGTTGTGGAAATGACCATAGCCCTTCATTATGTGTTTAACACGCCTGATGACCAATTGGTGTGGGATGTTGGACATCAGGCCTACGGGCATAAAATTCTTACCGGGAGGAGGGATGAATTTTACACCAACAGGCTTTATAAAGGACTTTCCGGATTCCCTAAAAGAGGTGAAAGCGAATACGATACCTTTGGTGTAGGCCATTCTTCGACTTCAATTTCAGCCGCATTAGGTATGGCGGTAGCTTCCAAATATAAGGGGGATAAAGATAAACAACATATAGCCGTTATCGGCGATGGGGCAATGACCGGTGGCATTGCTTTTGAAGCCATGAATCAGGCAGGCGTAACCAACACTAACCTTCTGATCATCCTGAATGACAATTGTATGTCCATTGACCCGAATGTGGGTGCCTTAAAAGATTACTTAACAGACATCACCACCTCACAAGCTTACAACAAAGTCAGGGATGAGGTCTGGAACCTGCTTGGAAAAATGAGTAAATTCGGGTCCAGCGCCAGGGAAATTGCCTCTAAGATTGAAACTTCCATCAAATCTTTCCTCATTAAGCCCAGTAATCTGTTTGAATCATTAAACCTGCGGTACTTTGGGCCGATTGATGGCCATGATGTAAACCACATGGTAAGCATATTCGATGACCTGAAAAAAATACCGGGCCCAAAACTCTTGCATTGCGTTACTGTCAAAGGCAAGGGATACGGACCGGCAGAAAAAGATCAAACCAAATGGCATGCTCCGGGAAAATTTGACAAAGTTACCGGGGAGATAAGAAAAAGCGTACCCATTAAAGTCGAACCACCTAAATACCAGCAGGTTTTCGGAGAGACCATAGTGGAACTGGCCAAAAAAAATGACAAAATCATGGGTATTACCCCGGCGATGCCATCAGGGTCTTCGCTGAACATTATGATGAAAGAAATGCCGGATCGCGCATTTGATGTGGACATAGCCGAGCAGCATGCTGTCACCTTTTCTGCCGGTCTGGCTACACAGGGTATGGTGCCGTTTTGTAACGTTTACAGCACCTTTATGCAGAGAGGTTATGATCAGATGATACATGATGTATGTATTCAAAACCTGCACGTCGTTTTTTGCCTCGACAGGGCAGGGTTTGCCGGGGCCGATGGGCCCACACATCACGGTGCCTACGATTTGGCTTATATGCGCTGTATCCCCAATATGGTAGTGGCGGCTCCTATGAATGAAGCGGAATTGCGAAATCTTATGTATACCGCGCAACTACCCAGAAAGGGCGCTTTTTCTATAAGGTATCCGAGGGGTAAAGGGGTAATGCCGGACTGGAGAACGCCGATGGAAGAGATTGAAGTAGGAACAGGAAGGGTCATCCGCGAAGGGGAGGAACTGGCCCTGTTAACGATCGGGCACGTTGGAAATTATGCACTCGAAGTTACCAGGCAACTTGCAGGAGAGAGGATTTACCCCGGGCACTATGATATGCGTTTTGTAAAACCCCTGGACGAAGATTTGCTCCACCATATATGCACTAAGTATAAAAAGATCATTACCGTAGAAGATGGTTGCCTCATGGGTGGGTTTGGCAGTGCTGTGCTTGAATTTATGAGCGAACATAATTATCACCTGCAGGTCAAAAGACTTGGAATACCGGACCGGATCGTGGAGCATGGTGAGCAGATTCAGTTGCAAAATGAATGTGGATTTGGCCCTGAGGGTATTGCTGCCACTGTAAAACAGATGATGGTGACCAGCCTGGCCGACAAAACCTGACAACCATGCCAGACATCTGCGGCCACATATCAGGCCAGGGGCCGGCGGTGATCTTACTACATGGATTTTGCGAAACACATCATATCTGGGACGAACTGGGCGAGGAACTGGCCCGAACCCATCAAGTATTTTGCCCGGATCTGCCTGGGTTTGGTGACAGCACACTGGGCCTTGACAGCTTGTCACTGGACAGAATAGCCGATTTGCTGAAAGATTGGCTGGTGTCCCATCATGTCGCCACGTGCGTTATGATCGGGCATTCCCTGGGGGGTTATGTTACCCTGACATTTGCCAAAAAATATCCGGCAATGCTGGATAAAATAGGTTTGTTTCATTCTTCTGTTTATGGGGACGATGATAACAAAAAGTCCGTTCGGGATAAAACCATTGATTTCATTATAAAAAATGGCGTGGAAGTCTTTGTCGATTCGTTTTTCCAAAACCTTTTTTACCCACCGAACCTTAAAAAACCCTACATTCAGGAAAAACTAAAAGATGTTTCAGACAGGGCAAAGCTCCTGAAAACTTCCGTCGTCAATGCCTATCTGGCGGCTATGAGGGACAGGGAAGATAGCCAATTGTGGTTAGCCACTTTTCTAAAACCCATTCTCATGATTGCCGGAATCGACGACAGCGCTGTTCCTATCGGGCTCAGCCGGGAGCAGGCCAAATTAACCCCTCAAATTGAATTTCATGAGCTCGATGAAACCGGTCATATGGGAATGTTCGAGAAAAAAATCGAGTCTTTTGACATTGTCAGGAAATTTTTAGCCAAATAACAGATGTGAGATTGAAAAAATCGGCATCTCATTTGCGGATAGACAATAAAAGGGCTAACTTCATTAGGTAACAACTGGTTTTTCTTTCAAAACCAGAAATTTGAGACCAATGTACTGTTTTGTTCAATTTTTGTTGTATTGTAACTTAAAATAATCATAATATTACGCTCCTGATTGTGAGACGATTATGAAACGATGTAACAACACAATGATGAGTCTAAGAGTTTATTTTCAATTTAACATGCTTAAAAAATAATGCGCTATGGATAATAATATGCAAGATTTTCTAGCGGTTTGGAATAATAATCTGATATTGGCGTCACAAGTGTTTTTAGGGGTCGGGATTATCATCCTGCTTTATCACTTGGTAAAGTTGATTTCTATTAAAGATTTCAAAAGTAAATATGATTACATCAACCAGAAGGAAATAAAAGTGCTATGGTTGGGTATTTTAGCATTTATCATTGCAGGGGCATTTTTTGCTAACACCTGGTTTGAGCAGTCTGAACCTATCTGGTTCTTTGTGCGGATTTTTATCACCATAAGTATGAGTATTATTGTGGGTGTGATATTTTCAAATTCCCTGAAATTTTATTATCCGTTTTATATTGAAAAGCGTCTGAAAAAGTTAAGATATACCCCCAGAAAATCACCTAAGACCGGTAAACCCATGAAGCTCTTAAGTGAGGATGAAGAAGATGTTTACCTGGATGAGGGTATGCAGGCAGAGGAAAATGTTTTTTCTGTTGATTATGATGTCTGGGTGGATGAAGAAACCGGTTATACCAAAATTGAAAAATACGCCGGTCACCTGCACGCATTACAATGTCCTGAATGCAACTACCAGACCTACAAGGTTGTCCGTGAAGAAATTATTAAATCCCCCACATTGGCAGAAGAAGGGGAACTGGATAAGCATTATAAATGTATTTACTGTGGTCATAAAGGTAAAAAGACCTTTAAAATTGCCCAGTTAAAAGAAAGCGATGAGCCTACTGAATTAGCGGCTTCGTAAAATAATAAGCAGTAAACCAAAAACCCTGGTCCCACAACCGGGGTTTTTTATTTTAACCCCACCCTCCCGGTTTACCTCCTCCCATCCCCAGATCACCCCATTCCACCATCCTCCCATCTACCCGTTCTATCATCCTCCCATATACCCATTCCACTATCCTCCTATCTACCCATTCTACCATCCCCCACCAACCTATCCCCTCATTCTCTCACCCCCTATCAAACTGTCAATTATCAATTGTCAATTGTCAACTAAACCCTAAATCTTCACACACACATTCTTCACCTCCGTAAAAAACCGCAACGCCTCAACCCCCCCTTCCCTTCCCACACCCGATTGTTTCATGCCGCCAAATGGCGTGCGCAGGTCACGAACCATCCAGCAGTTGACCCAGATAATGCCACTTTTTAATCGCTCACTCACCCGGTGTGCCCTGTTGAGGCGCTCTGTCCAGATAGTGGCAGACAGGCCATATTCCGTACTATTGGCGTAAAGGACAGCTTCTTCTTCCGATTTAAATGGTGTTAGGGTGACCACAGGCCCGAATATTTCCTCCTGATTGGTGCGGCAGCGGTAATCCAGTCCTTCAATGACTGCGGGCTCCATGAAGTAACCGTTTTCCAGTCCTTTATTGAGGTGCACCTGCTTTCCTCCTGTTAATACCGTCCCTCCTTCCTGTTGGGCGAGTGCTACATAAGACAGCACTTTTTTTAAATGATTATCCGATACCAGGGCCCCGATCTGCGTACCATCGGCCAGCGGATCACCAATTACCAGATTGCGGGTTTTTTCCAGAAAACTATCTTTGAAACGTTCATAGATGGATTCATGCACCAATATCCGCGACCCGCACAGGCAAATCTGACCCTGGTTCGAAAACGACGATTGTATTGAGGTTGAAAGGGCTTTATCAAAATCACAATCTTCGAAAATAATATTGGGATTCTTTCCTCCCAGTTCCAGCGAAAGCTTCTTAAACATGGGCCCGGCTATTGTTGCTATCTTTTTGCCGGTAACTGTGCCACCTGTAAATGAAATGGCCGGGATCTCCGGGTGGGCAATGATGGCCTCCCCTGCTTTACTGCCCAACCCATGCACAATGTTTAAAACACCTTTGGGAAGTCCGGCGTCTATGCATATTTTTGAAAGCAAATAGGCCGTCATCGGAGTAATTTCCGATGGCTTGGCGACCACACAATTTCCTGCTGCAAGCGCGGGAGCTATTTTCCAGGTAAAAAGGTAAAGAGGCAGGTTCCATGGAGAAATACAGCCGGCAATGCCTACGGGTTTTCTTACAGTGTAGTTAATAGCGGTTACGTCTGTCATATGGGATTCACTGCCAAAGCCTGTAATGATCGACCCATAAAACCGGAAATTGGCCGCGGCCCTCGGTATGTCCACTGTTTTGGCAAGTTTGAGCGGTTTACCATTGTCAATGCATTCGGCCAATGCCAGTTCCTCGTGATGGGTTTCTATCAGGGAAGCTATTTTTAGCAATATGGCTGACCTTTTGTCGATGGGTAGTTGGGACCAGGCTGCAAAAGCGCTTTTGGCGGCTGCGACCGCATCTTCGACATCGTTTTCATCCGAATCCGGAATAAGGCTATATACCTCACCTTTGGCCGGATTGTAATTGTCAAGATAATGGTTCGATCCGGGAGGAACCAATGCACCATTTATGTAGTTAGCGATTTTTTCCATGGGTCATGCGGCTTATCAAAGAAATTTTTAAACATAAGATGATGTAAATATAGCCTATATTCATTTTCCCACGGCCAAACACTCAAATCGAATTGAATAATGATACCGATCAAATAACATTCGATTTATTTTTTATAATTTTATAGACTGTGAATAAGTTGACTAAACCCGTAAAAAAATGGCAATAAAAAGACCTTTTAACCTTCAAGCCTGGATTGATGGCAACAGGGATTTACTTAAGCCACCAGTTGGTAACAAGAATCTTTACGCAGATGCCGGCGATTACATCGTAATGATCGTCGGGGGTCCTAATGCCCGTAAAGATTACCATTACAACGAAACCGAGGAATTGTTCTATCAATTAGAAGGGAATATCATCGTTAAGATACAGGAAGACGGGAAGGCTGTTGAAATACCTCTGAAAGCAGGTGAAATGTTTTTGCTGCCGGCTAAGGTACCACACTCTCCGATCAGAAGCGAAGACTCCATAGGGTTAGTGGTAGAAAGAGTAAGGAAAGGAACAGACATGCAGGACGGCCTTATTTGGTTTTGCGATAACTGTAATCACAAATTACACGAAACCTATTTCCCGCTGACCAATATAGAAAAGGACTTTTTGCCCCGGTTCAGGGAGTTTTACGGTTCGGAATCCATGAGGACCTGTAGCAAGTGTGGTGCAGTGATGGAAACGGATGAGAGATTTGTTTAAGAAAGCCCATCAACTCTATGAAATTTGAATCTACCCTGGAATTTGCTGTAAATTTAGACGAAAAGGATCCTTTAAAGAATTACAGGGAGCAATTTTATATACCGACTTTCGGAGAACAAGAGGTAGCTTATTTTTGTGGAAATTCCCTGGGTTTACAGCCTAAATCTGCCAGAAACTTTTTGGAAGAAGAAATGCTGATGTGGGAAAAAATGGGTGTGGAAGGACATTTTAAATCTAAAAACCCGTGGTTTTCCTATCACAAACTATGTAAACCGATGTTGGCGGAATTGGTTGGCGCCCGTGAGTCTGAAGTCATTGCCATGAACAACCTGACTTCCAACCTTCATCTTTTACTGGTTTCATTTTACCGGCCATCTGGTTCCCGCTATAAAATTATGATGGAGGCCGGAGCTTTTCCCTCAGACCAATATTGTATTGAAAGCCAGGCCAGGTTTCATGGTTTTGAACCTGATGAAGCTATCATTGAATTAACACCGCAGCCGGGAGAACACATTTTGAAAACAGAAGACATACTGACTGCCATCAATGACCATCGGGATGATCTCGCCCTGGTAATGTTCAGTGGTGTGCAATACTATACGGGACAGTTTTTTGACATCGAAACAATTACAGCAAGTGCCCACAAAGCCGGAGTCATGGCAGGCTTTGACCTGGCCCATGCTGTAGGCAATGTTCCTTTGCAACTACATGATTGGGGGGTGGATTTTGCCGTATGGTGCAGCTATAAATACCTTAACTCGGGCCCCGGTGGTGTCGGGGGGGCATTTGTACATGAAAATCATGCATTTAAGCCTGACTTACCCCGTTTTGCCGGCTGGTGGGGGCATGATGAAGAAAACCGGTTTTTAATGCAAAAGGGTTTTCGCCCTGAAAAGGGGGTCGATGGATGGCAATTAAGTAATGCTACGGTATTGTCTCAGGCCGTACACAGGGCCTCTTTAATGATCTTTAGCCAGGCAGGCATGGTCAATTTGAGAAAAAAGAGTATGTTACTCACAGGCTATCTGGAATACCTGCTTAGGAATATAGCCGGAAGTGCCGGCGTGTTGCACATCATCACACCCACCTGCCCGGAGGCAAGGGGATG
The DNA here is from genome assembly GCF_056858335.1 of Agaribacillus sp. DX54. Classification (NCBI taxonomy): domain Bacteria; kingdom Pseudomonadati; phylum Bacteroidota; class Cytophagia; order Cytophagales; family Splendidivirgaceae; genus Agaribacillus; species Agaribacillus sp. DX54. The sequence continues at coordinate 105,252 of NZ_JBXEQE010000012.1, read as the reverse complement.
CCAGTTGTCATTATTGATAGATAAAGGCGGGCGAAAGTTATTTGAAAGGCTAACAGATGCCGGCGTGGTGGTGGATTGGCGGGAACCGAATGTCATCAGGGTAGCTCCGGTACCTTTGTACAATACCTTCAGGGACGTGTTCGGATTTGTGCAAATACTTACTGATTCATTAAATGAAAACAATTAAACATATGAATGGGGAGGCATCCGGAAAAAATATTATTATGGTAGGTGCCGGACTGGTAGGATCATTGCTAAGCATTTATCTGCAGAAAAGAGGTAACCAGGTCACGCTGGTAGAAAAAAGACCGGATATGAGGTTGGCCGGCAGTATTGGTGGCCGTTCTATTAACCTGGCCCTGAGCAATCGAGGATGGAGGGCTTTAAAAGAAACCGGGGTAGCGGCCCAGGTGGAAAAGCTGGCTATTCCTATGAAGGGCAGAATGATGCACGACCCGGAAGGGAAGCTCACTTTTCAACCCTATGGCAAAGAGGGCCAGGCCATCTTTTCGGTCTCCCGGGCGGGTTTAAATCAACTGTTGATGAATGAGGCCGAGCAATGTGGTGTAAATATTTACTTTAACCAGGATTGTGAAAGTATAAACTTTGAGGAAACCATTGTTTTCGCAAAAAACAATAAAAATAAGACAACCCAGGCCTTTAAAGGTGATGTCATCATAGGAACCGATGGCGCATTCTCGGTCGTAAGAGAAACTATCATGAAAAGTGGCCGGTTTAATTATTCCCAAAGCTACATCGATCATGGATATAAGGAGCTGTCGATTCCACCCACCAAAGCTACGGCTTTTGCCCTGGAACCAAATGCCCTGCACATATGGCCTCGCGGGCGGTTCATGTTAATAGCACTTCCCAATGCGGATCGCAGTTTTACCTGCACCTTGTTTTTACCTTTTGAAGGTGAAGACTCATTTTCAGCATTAAAATCTGAGAAAGCCATCATGGATTTTTTCCGGTCTACCTTCCCGGATGCCTTGCCGTTGATGCCTGCTTTGTTGGATGATTATTTTCGAAACCCCACCTCTTCTCTGGTCACTGTCAAGTGTTACCCCTGGGTAAAGGGTAATACACTGATATTAGGCGATGCGTCCCATGCCATTGTACCTTTTTATGGCCAGGGAATGAATTCGGGGTTTGAGGACTGTTATTTGTTGAATAAAATGATAGACACCCATCGAGGCAACTGGAAGGAGATTCCCGCCAGGTTTCAGGCCGTTCGAAAACCCGATACTGATGCAATTGCCGATCTGGCCATTCAAAATTTTCTGGAGATGCGTGACAAGGTAGCAGATGAAAATTTTTTGCTCAGAAAAAGAATTGAAGGCAGGCTGAATGAACTTTATCCCCAAAAATGGATACCGCTGTATTCTATGGTCACTTTTAGCGACATCGGATATGCCAGGGCCATGGCGGTAGGCAAAAGGCAGGAAGCCATTATGGATGAAGTGATGACCAAAGAAAACATAAGGGATACCTGGCAGCAACTTGATTTTGATGAAATTGTTCAAAAGCTAACCCCGGATTAATCTTTGCCATTATTTCATTATAATTGCCTTCCATATCGGTTATATGTCATGTTGAAACTCTACAAGCGAATGCCTGTTTACAACCGGATGATACTGTGCTCCTGCCTGTGTATGCTGGCCTGTAACCCATCTGACGAGCGCAGGACAGTTGTTGAGGAAGGTAGTTATGCAGCGTCCCGGAAAAATGAAATCGAGATTGAATTTGCTGAAAGATTTACGGTGTCATATGAAGAAGGGTATAAACTGGTCACTGTCAACAAACCGTGGAGGTACTCTAAATCCAGGTTTAGTTACGCCCTGGTGAACAGAGGTGCCCCTTTGCCAAAGCTGCCGGACTCTATCCAGGTGATCCGAATCCCGGTGCAAAGACTTGTTTGTACCTCCACCACGCATCTTTCTGCACTTGAATACCTGGGAGAAATCGAACGGCTGGTGGGTTTCCCGGACACCAGGTATATCTCTTCGGAAAATATTCGGATGCAAATCGATGAGGGAAACATCACTGAATTAGGCAGCGAGGCAGGATTAAATATTGAGGCATTGATGGCTCTTGAACCTGACCTTGTCATCGATTTTGCTATGGGTAACGAGTATGATAACTATAAAGTGATCAGAAAAATCGGTATTCCCGTAGTGATAAACGCCGATTATATGGAAAGTACCCCGCTTGGAAGGGCCGAATGGATAAAGTTTACCTCCTTGTTTTTGAACCGGGAAAAAAAAGCGGATTCAATTTTTAATATCATACAATCGAATTATGATTCATTGGCAAATCTTGCCATGCACGCCAGCCACCGACCTACTGTTTATAGTGGAATAGTTTACGGCGATTTATGGTATGTACCCGGAGGAAACAACTTTGGGGCTAAGTTTTTAGCCGATGCCCAGGGAAAATATTTGTGGGCCGATGATCCCTCTTCCGGCAATATTCCGCTGAGCTTTGAGGCTGTTTACGAGCGGGCGCACAAGGCTGACTACTGGATGGGGCTGGGGTCATTCGACTCACTGACCGAAATCAGGAAAACAGATAGTCGCTATGCGCAGTTCCATGCCTTCAAAGTGGGTAATGTATATAATTACAATGCTAAGATAGGTCCCGAAGGAGGCAATGCGTTTATGGAGCTGGGATATTTAAGACCGGATATTGTATTGGCAGACATCATAAAAATCCTGCATCCTGATTTGTTGCCTGACCACCATTTGTATTTTTATCAAAAACTGGAAGATTAATGATGTACCTTTGTCCGTAAGCCATGAACGCATTGCAGTCTAAAGGAAAAACTTCGATTTTCTGGTATCTGGTGGTGGTTTTTCCAGTTGCCATGACCCTATTGTTTATGTTTAACATTTATCTGGGCTCTGTGGATATACCGTTTCAGGAAATGTTGAGAATACTGGGCAGGAGGGAGTCGGTTCATGAAAGCTGGATTAACATCATATTTGAATTCAGGCTTCCTAAAGCAACTACCGCTGTCCTTGTCGGAGCAGGGTTGTCAATCAGTGGTTTATTGATGCAAACGTTGTTTAACAATCCCCTGGCCGGTCCGTTTGTGCTTGGTATCACCTCAGGGGCCAGTCTGGGTGTGGCATTGTTGGTAATGGCCAGTTATTTATTGGCAGGTATTTTACCGGTTTTAGGGGAGATTGGCCATTGGGCTTTGATCATTGCCGGCTGCCTGGGGGCCTCGCTGGTGCTGTTAATCATTTTGTTGGTTTCTATCAGGGTCAAAAGTAGTATGACCTTGTTGATAATAGGATTATTGTTTGGAAGTACAACAGGCGCTTTGGTTAGTATATTGCAGTTTTTCAGCGATAAGGAAGAGATCCAGGCCTATCTGATCTGGACTTTCGGAAGTTTGGGGGGGCTCACCTGGGATGAACTGGTTGTTTTTATTCCTGTGGTCGTGTCAGGGCTGGTTCTGGCCTTTTTGTTGAAAAAACCTCTGAACGCTCTCCTGATCGGCGAGAGCTATGCACAAAGCATGGGCGTGAATGTCAAAAAGGTTCGTCTGATGATCATTTTGACTACCAGCCTGCTTGCTGGCAGCATTACGGCTTTTTGTGGCCCCATCGCATTTATCGGTATAGCCGTGCCTCATATGGCCAGAATAATTTTGAATAGTGGAAATCATCGGTACTTAACACTGGCTACCATTATGCTTGGAATAATAGTTATGTTGCTTTGTGACACCATCGCTCAACTACCGGGAAGCCAATACATCCTGCCGATCAATGCTATTACCTCATTATTTGGTGCGCCGATGGTCCTATGGATTGTGCTGGGGAAAAAAGACGTAAGAAATTCTTTTGCCTGATGACACATGAGACCAGCCATATTGTCCTGGAAACCGTAAACCTGGTCGTTGGTTATCGCTCGGGAAGTACAAAAAAGACAATACTGGACCGGATAAACCTCAAGCTTGAAAGAGGAAACCTGGTGTGCCTGCTCGGAGAGAACGGTGTTGGAAAATCGACCTTGCTAAAAACCATATCGGGGGTGATATCGCCACTTTCAGGGGACATCTTCATAGATGGCACGCCGCTGTACCGTATCAGCCAGAAAGCGCTCGCTAAAAAGATCAGCCTGGTTTTAACAGGCACACAAAAACCGGGGATCCTGAAGGTGCGTGAACTGGTTGCCCTGGGCCGGTATCCATACACCGGATGGGGTGGAGGACTATCGGCTGACGATCACAAAAAGATCGACCGGGCACTGAGTCTTACCAACATTGATTACATGGCCGAAGAAAATGTAGCGACATTAAGTGATGGGCAGATGCAAAAAGTTATGATTGCAAGGGCGTTGGCCCAGGATAGTGATATGATGATTTTAGATGAGCCCACTGCTTTTCTGGACGTCAATAACCGGCTTGAGGTCATGCACCTCTTAAAAATGCTTGCCTGGGAAACCAAAAAAGCAATCCTGGTTTCCACCCATGATCTGGATACTGCTTTTCACACCGCCGATCAGCTATGGCTTACCACTTGCTGCCTGCCAATCACTACCGGCTGCCCCGAGGATCTGATCGTACAAGGAGAAATTGCCCACCTTTTTGACCACGAAGCCTTTACCTTCGACCATTGGTCCGGAAGGTTCAAAGCCAACTTCAAATCTGTTAAACGTATTTTCCTGGTAGGAGAGGATAAATACCACCTATGGACTAGAAATGGCCTGGAGAGAATCGGCTTTAAAGTCACGAATGAGGAAGCGCCGTTGAAACTAACCATTCTATCGGACCGGAACCCCCGCAGGTGGTCACTGAGTTTTAAAGAAGAATGCCATGATTTTAATGGTATAGGAGATTTAATCAGGTTCCTCAGGTCACATACACTGTCCGATTGATTATCGGGTTAATTTTTTACGACAAAAGTCGTATTTTATTTGGAATTACGACAATTGTCGTTTATATTTATCCTGTCAATAAAAAACCAATAATCATGGTTAACAGAAAAGATGGCCCCTCAGAGCGGGAATTAGAAATTTTGCAGGTATTGTGGGATCTTGAACCCGCCACGGTCAGGGATATTCATGAGCAGATAGCCAGGGAAAAGAACATTGGCTACACCACCACCCTGAAGCAGATACAACGGATGTTTGACAAAGGGCTGGTATCGAGGAAAAAGCACGGAAAGTCGCATGTATATTCCAGCAAAGTCGGCCGGCATGAAACGCAAAATAATCTTTTTGATAAATTATTGAATACAGCTTTTAAGGGGTCAGCCATAAAATTAGTGATGCATGCTCTTGGCAAAGGCAAACCCACCCCGGAGGAAATAAAGCAATTAAGGGAACTATTAAATAAAATGGAAGGAGGAAAAAAATGAAATATGATATGCAATTGTTTTCGTTAAATCTTATCGAGTCTGTCGGGCTTACAATTATCGATACGGTCTGGCAGGGTTTGTTACTGGGATTAGGGTTGTTTCTTATATTAACTTTCACCAGCGCCAAAGCTGCTGCAATCCGATACCGGGTGTCTGTCCTTACGCTGGCGCTGATGTTTATCTGGGCTTGTTATAGTTTTGTCAATCACTATCAGGCGTCTGTTGATTCAACCCTATTGTTGAGCAATACGCAGTACATGCCAGATGCTAATAATAACATCATTGGAATAATGCCGGAAAACCAGGTTGTAAAGGATGGGCTTGTATCTTTGCTGCACGATTTTCTACAACCCCACACGTCTGTTATTACAGGTATATGGCTGTTTGGCGTATTCTTTTTTTGTATCAGGTTATCCGGTGGCCTGGTTTATATTCATCGCCTGAAAACTAATAGCGCAGAGGTAACGGATCCTTTCTGGCTACACCAAATAAACAGGCTAAGCAAACGTATTGGTATCAACCCGGTAACCAAACTTTTGGAATCTGCCATGGTGAGTTCGCCTGTAACTGTGGGTTATCTACGTCCTGTGATTATTTTGCCGGTCGGCATGTTGACAGGTATACCCACCGCTCAACTGGAGTCTATCCTGGTGCATGAACTTATTCATATCAAAAAAGCCGACTATCTGGTTAACCTATTTCAGTCAGTAGTAGAAATTATCTTTTTTTATCATCCTGCCACCTGGTTTATCTCAGACATGATCCAAAAGGAACGTGAAAACAGGTGTGATCAAATCACTGTTAGATTAATTGATGATCCTATGTCTTACGCCAGGGCTTTAACAGTTATCGGACAAAACAGCATGAGCCTTGCTCCGAAGCTGACCATGCCGGCGCATTCCGGAAAGGGTGATCTCACCAGGAGAATATTCAACGTATTGAACCTGGAAAACCCAAGGCCCAGCAAAAACAGGGTAATAGCAGCTTTATTAGTATTATTGCTGGGTGCTGGTTTCTTTTCCTTTTACATACCTGAACAAGTACCCCCCAAAAAGTCAATGAGTATCGGAATAGTTGATTACAAGCCAATCCCGGAAGAAGTAACACTGCCGGTATCTCATAAAGATACGGAGACAGAAAAGGAAAGCAGCGAAGCGCTGTTAAAGGAATTGCCGGTGGACATAAGGCATAAAAATGAGATCGAAACAGATCCTGAAGTATTGCCAAAAAAAGCTATTCACCCATGGGCCATTAAAAACGACACCGTGCCTGCCCCAAAACAGAACCAGATTGATTTAAGACTCAAAAATCTGAGTAATATGCCCCAAATATACCCAACACCTGTTTTTTATGTAGATGGTCAAAAAACAGATCCGCAGGATGTAAACATTTTGAATACCGCTATGATAAAGTCAATAGAGGTTTTTAAGGGGCAGGATGCTGTTGAAAGATTTGGGAAAGAAGGCGAAAATGGGGTAGTGCTTATAACTACTAATCCTCTTTTAAAAGCAATAAAAAAGGATAGAAATCTCCTAAAAGAGGGGAAAAAACAGAAAAGTATTGAAATATTCAGCGATCGGGTGCGGGTAGATAGCAGCAGTATCAGGCTGGATGGAAAAGTCAGCGTACAAGCCCATGATACCCTATCGACCTCAACAGAGGCAAAATTCGTCATAACCAACAATGATTACCTTAAACCCCCCCTGCTCATAATCGATGGAAAAGTGTCCGGGTCTTCCCTTAAATCCCTGGATTCGGAATTGTCACCGGAAGAAATCGCCAGCGTACATGTCCTCCGCGACCAAAGCGCTGTTGCTCTGTATGGAAAAAGAGGGGCGAACGGTGTTGTGCTTGTAACCACCAAAAAGAAAAGCGCTGCCAACCAGCCCGATAGCACCACCACCGGATCCGGTATCACCATGACCACGCCTGATATCGCCACAACCAAAGCTGATGTCGTTAATCTGAAGACACCTGAAATATATCCCAACCCCTCTTCAGGCGTTTTTAACATCCGTTTTAAATTGGACCGCCGGTCAAAAGTAGGAATCCAGGTGTATGATTTAAATGGCAAACTGATCGACAAGGTATTCCGGAAATCATTGAATGAAGGAACCCACAACATCACCTGGGAGGCCCCTGACGTCCCTGTCGGCAATTATATCCTTCATTTTACCGTTGGCAAACAAACTATCAAACAACAAATCATTGTGCAAAAATAATCTCCACCGGTTACCGGTGTTTTGCCTTATGAAAGTTATTGATTCCGATACGTCCGCGTACAGATATTGTGCTCTTACCATGAACGATATCAATTTTAAATGCAACGTTTCGCCACCAATATTTTCCCCCCACGGCTCAAGCCCCACCCACAGATTACGATTGACAATCATCATCCGATTTACCCCTACGGCATCGAGCCTCACACCCACACTCCAACTCACACTCTACTTAGGTGAAAGCCACGTTTGAGGGTCGAGTTTTTGGTTATTTTTCCAGACTTGGAATTCCAGTTCGGAGACGCCGTTATTGTCGGTGTAAACTTCGCCGATAACATCCCCCTCCCGGATTTCCTGCCCGGTTTTTACCAGCACATTTTTCATCTTGGAATAGACGGTAAAGTATTCACCGTGTTTTACGATAACAGCGGTACCATTACCGGGAACCAATGCAACCCGGAGCACCTTGCCGGAGTATACAGACCTCACCTTCTGGTCTTTATTGGTCTGAATATCCACGCCATTGTTATTGACTACAATGCCTTTCAGGGTTTGATGGGCCTGGCGGCCGAAGCGGTTGGTGATAAACCCGGGAACGGGCCACAACATTTTTGATTTTTTACCCTCGAAAGACGATGAAGCTGCTACTTCGACCTTTGCCGAGGAGGCCCGGGCAATCTCTTTTTTCACAATATCTGCTATCAGTTTATCCAACCGTTTTGCCGCTTTTCTTCTATCAGCCAGCTCTTTTTTTATCTGCTTTTCCTTGGTGCCTAAAGACCTGATGATTCTATTTTGCTTTTTTTGCAGGTTGAGCAGGTTTTGGTTTTCTTTCAGTTGCAGGCCTAAAATATCTTCTTTCTCTTTGCGTTTTTCTTCCATCTGTACCCTTTGACGGCCCAGTGATTCTTTTACAATTTTTATTTGTTCCACCTGGTTGATGCGGGTTTCTCCATACTGTTCCAGGTACTTCATGCGCCTAAAAAACTCGTTAAATGTTTGTACGGAAAACAAAAAAACTAGCTTGTTATAGCTGTTAGAGGTTTTGGAAGCACTGTGCAACATAGCAGCGTATTCATTTTTCAAGGTTTCAAGGTCACTGGCCATCGCGTTTTCGATGCTTTGTAATTCATTTAGTTCCGAGTTAAGCAAACCCACTTCCTTTTTTATCGAACCGATGAGGCTTTTTCTGGATTTTATCAACGCAGATAAGGCATTTAGCTGGCCCAGACTGGCCTTCTTTTTTGTCTCCGTCTGTGCCAGAATTTTTTCTGCCTGGGCTATTTTTTTCAGGGTTTCCTTTTTCTCCTTCTCGAGTTTTTGCCGGTTGTCGTTTTGTCCCAAGACGGCCGGCGAATGTGTGAGTGTTAACAGTAATATGAAAGCAATAAGTAATCTACCTACGCGCATACTTCTGAGGAATATTAAATGGAAATTTCAATGGTTTTTCGGGTATTTCAGCTTTGCTGAAGACCAGGTTAATTTCCGTAAATAAAGTTCTGTTTCTATCATTATATTTTAGCGTTGCAGCGCTGGTAAACGGAAATGGTACTTCATTGACCATGTTAAAATCTTTGTAAAGCAAATTCAGGGTATTTCTCGTAGCCGCCTGCTCGATGGAAACTTTTTCCAGCCTTTGTGTAGACCGGCTTACATAATTTTCAATGGAATGAATATCTGATTTTTGCTTTATCAGGAAAAAATCACTTTGCCTGCTGACCTTGTCCCTTTTATCAAATGCAAACGGCAGATTCCCGATAAACATCGATTCTATTAATTGGTAGCTGATATCGAACTTGTATTTTTCTGCCAGCTCATCATAATTATAACTATAGAATTCCTTATTAATCCTGTCAATCATTGTTAAGGAGTCCTTGGTGATCAATACCCTGCCTCCTTCAATGCCCCCCACTCCGGAAAACTGTATCCAAATCAAGCTGTCTTTCCGTATTCTGATATTTGCTTTTACACTTTGACGTTCATTGTTTTCCAGATAGTTGACTTTAGCCTTACCCCGTAAATAATCAAAGTCAAATTCTTTAATCTCCAGTTTATTTTTTTTTGCGGAAGAAACGGTGCCGGTTAGTTCCCTTTTGCAGGAATAAAATAAGGTAGTCAGGCAAATCAGGAGGAAGTAGTGCTTTTTATTCATATAACTTTCGGTCAGCGATTTTTTTATCTATAAACTCAGAGTTACCATCTAATTTCTTCGCTTTTTCCCATTGCTCAATAGCCATATCTTTTTCGCCAAGGCGGAACAGCACATCGCCATAATGTTCAATAATGGTACCGTTGGGTTCACCTGATTTTAACGCCCTCTCCAGATACTTTCGTGCATCCTTGTATTCTTTCAACATGTACAATACCCAGGCATGGGTGTCCAGGAAAGTAGCATTGTCCGGATTTTCTTTTACCAGTCGAAGTGACATTTTTTTGGCTAGATCCAGTTTTTCTTTTCTCAGGGCCAGATAATAACTATAATTATTTAATATAATGTAATTGTTCGGATCATGTTCCAACGCGGCTTCAAAAGCGGCATCTGATTTTTCATATTCTTTTAAAGCACTGTAAGCTTCACCGAGCTGGCCGTTAAAAGCACCGGTGAGGTTATTATCTTTTTTTGCGAGTCTTTTGCCATATTCAAGTATTTCCGCTGCCTGTTCATAATCTTTCTTCACCACTTTGGAAGTGCCGTTATAAAAATAAATGATGGCCTGATTAGGAAAGACTTCCAGAGCAGCCTCGCTATGGGCCAAAAGCCCGTCGATGTTGTTCAACTCCCATTCTATTTGTAAAATGTTGAGCCATACGTTAAAGTTGGAATTATCCAGTTCCAGTGCCTTCAGGTATTTTTTAATGGCCTCTTTCTTCTTTCCGGTTTTTAAGAGAAAATCACCATAGATGATATAGGTGTTGGCCTCATCGGGATGCGACTTTTCAAGCTTTTCGGCCAGTTCAGCAGTAAATTCTTCCACATCTTTATCGGGCAACTGACTGATAAAACCGGCCAACAGCTGAATTTTGGTTTCTATGTTAAGCTCCGCGTTTTCAAAAACAATCTTCAGGTTATTTCTGGATTTTTCACTTTCACCATTCTTACGGTATATGTCGGATAACAACAACCGGCTGTTTGAATAGGAAGGATTTTCTTCATCCATTCCCTCGAGGTACTTTATGGCTTCATCGTACTTATTGTTGGAGATCAATATCTGCGCTAAATTAATCACGTACGACCCTTCCCCCGGATAACTTTCCACCAATTCTTTTCCCTCCTGAACGGCCTTTTCAAGGTTGTTTTGTTTTAAATATACTTTCTGCTTGGCATAGGTAATTTCGGGCAGCTTTCCAAAAGACTTCTCGGCCCTGTTATAGGTAGCGATAGCCTTGTCGAGTTGATTGCCATACAGATAAATAGAAGCCAGGTCAAAAAGATATTCCCTTGAAGAGTCGATGGTATTGATCATTTCCTCATATATCTCGGCCGCCTCGGTGTACCGTGATTGCTTATTGTATACCTGGCCTACCAGCAAAAAATAGTATTTGTTTTCCTTACTCAATTGCAACGCCCTGACAGCATATTCCTCGGCTTTCTCGTATTCTTCATTTTTAAGGTAGATTTCGCCGATTTTATAGTGAATAGTAGGGTTATCGGGGTTGGTCTCCAAAGCATGCATGAAATAACCTAATGCCTTGGTATAATCTTCCAGTATGAAATACTTTTGCCCCTCAATAAAGTTTTTCTCGGAAGCAATCTTTTTTCTTTCATCGTTTAACTCACCTTTCTTGGGTTTTTGTGCCAGAGTAACTATGGTGGTTAAACCAAACATAGCTGTTAATATGAAAACGCTTAATCTTTTTTGAGTAGTCATTATTTCAATCTAACGGAAATACTAATTTCTTTTATTATCCCAACAAAAATCATACAATATGTATATCATAACAAGCAAATAGTTGGCCAGGCTTAACCCAGGTGATATTAGAGGCGAAATATCCGCTTTAAAAAGTTATCATATATTAAATAACGGTTTTTGCAACAATTTGTGAAGTAAAAATACAATGTTTTGGCCGAAAAGGGAAAAAAATGTCTGCCTTCGCTTTAAATTTCGCGTTTCATCAGGTTTTTTCTTTCCACCAAAAAAACAACACCGACCAGCACAAATGTGATAACCAGCTTTATGGGGTATTCCAGGCTTTTGTTCTCAAGGCTTAAAAAACCAAGAACATACACGGCCAGTATACCAGCCAGCAGGTAAAGAAATGCCACTTTAAGATTATATGGGATAGGAAAGTGTTTTTGGCCGTAGCCATAACAAACAACCGCCATGGTAAAATAAGCCAGTATGCTGGCATAGGCAGGCGCCATGTAACCCACTTTGGGTATCAAAAAGAAATTGGCAGTGATGGTGATAAAAGCCCCTGTCAGGGCAAAGTAGGCCCCGAAAATGGTTTTATCGATAATCTTAAACCAAATGGCGAAGTTAGTATAAACTCCCATAAACAATTTTCCTATCAGCAGCCAGGGTACCACCATCAGGGCTTCCCTGAACTCCGGGCTTCTCAACAATTCCGTGGCAATAAATTCCTTATTAACGCTAACGCCCACAAAAACTATGACAGCGGCAATGACAAAATAGTGGAACACACGTGCAAACAGGTCAGGGGCGTTTTTATCTTTGGCACTTGAGAAGAAAAAGGGTTCGGCGGCAAACCTGAAAGCCTGATTCCCTAAGATCATCAGCACGCTTAGCTTCACACTGGCCCCATAGATACCTTGTACATCCTGATTGGTTTTTCCAGGATAAAAACCTTCAGGCAGCAAGTCGCCCAGTAAAATGATATCGAGCCTCTCATTGGTAATACCGGCAATTCCGGTAATGGTGATAGGCAAAGCATACCAAAACATTGGTTTGAAAGTTTGCCAGTTGATTCTGAAACGGATTTGCAGGATCGGTTTAAGAAGAAAAATGATATAAAACGCATTGGCAATTAAATTGGCGATGATAATATATTCCACGCCGTAATCCGGGATGAAAAACAGATCGACCAAAGGTTTTAAAACCGGCAAAAAAGATCCTTCATGAATTTTGGGACAAATACCAAGTAGAAAAATCTGAAGGACTATGACCAGAATCACATTAACCAGCCTGTACACCGCAAACCTGACCGGTTTATTTTGGTATCTTAGTTGAGCAAAAGGCAGGGCGACCAGGGCATCTATCCACAAGATTACGGCCAACCATATGATGTAGTGGGCTTTTCCTTCATAACCCAGTAAAGAGGCAATGGTTGGTGAAAATATGACGAGGTTAACTGAGACAAACGTACTCAGGTAAAAAATGAAGGAACCGGCATTCCGGTAAGCTTCCCGGGGATTCGCTTTATTGGCAAACCTGAAAAAGGTGGTTTCCATCCCGAAGGAATAAACCATGATAATGTAGGCTACATAAGTGTACAGGTCACTGTAAACTCCATATTGTGCAGTATTCAGCACATCGGTGTGCAGTGTAACGAGTAAATAATTCAGAAATCTGCCCAGAATACTGGGTACTCCGTAGATGGCGGTTTGACCGGCTAATTTTTTGAGGGGGTTCATGAGTGGCTCGAATGTGTTTTAAGCCTATTCACCCTTAAAAGCCGGTGCTCTTTTCTCTAAAAATGCTGAGGTCCCCTCTTTGAAATCTTCTGATTTACAACAATTTGAAAAGCTGTTGGCCTCAGTTTGATACCCCTTTTCTTCAGGATGGAAAACGGCATTAACACAGTTTATGACCATGCTCACTGCCAACGGGGCTTTGCTGATAATCTTTTTTAGCAGTTCACGGCACTTGGGAAGTAAGTCAGCCTCGTCCTTTACTACATGGTTTACCAACCCCAGTTGTTCCGCCCGTTTGGCAGAAATCATTTCACCGGTCATCATCATTTCCAGGGCCTTGCCTTTTCCTATCAATTGGGTTAGTCTTTGTGTGCCACCATAGCCTGGAATAATACCCAGGTTAACCTCAGGCTGACCAAATTTTGCATGTTCAGTGGCCACACGCAAATGGCAAGCCATGGCTAATTCACACCCACCGCCCAGCGCGAAACCGTTAATGGCGGCAATAACAGGTTTAGGGCAGTTTTCAATAGAAAAAAAAGCTTCCTGTCCCTGCTCGGCAAATTTTCTTCCATAGACCTCATTTAACTCAGCAATCTCTTTGATATCGGCACCCGCTACAAAAGCCTTATGCCCTGCCCCGGTGAAAATGACGCCCTGTACCTTTTTGTCGTCGTAAGCATCCTCAATCGCCGTCTTTATTTCGCTGACAGTGGCCGCGTTTAGCGCGTTCAGCTTATCGGGCCTGTTAATGGTAAGTGTCAGGATGCCTTCGCGGATTTCTGAGATTAAATTTTGGTAATCTGCCATATTGAAAATATGTTTTTTTCAAAGATAACACCTGCCTTATGAAACACCAATTTAATTAAGAAAATTGACCTGAGCGTTTTTTTAGATTGTCCAGAATATCCCTGGTCATTTTTTCAAGATTAAATTCCGGTTGCCAGCCCCAATCTTCCCTTGCCGCGGAGTCATCGATGCTGTTGGGCCATGAATCGGCGATGGATTGTCGAAAATCGGGTTTATACCTGATATTAAAATCCGGCAGATGACAGCGGATCGATTTGGCAATATCGTCCGGACTAAAGCTCATGGAAGCCAGATTATAGCTGGACCGGACCGAAATGTTGGTTTTCTCAGCGTCCATTAAATCTATGGTAGCTTTGATAGCATCGGGCATATACATCATCGGCAGCAAGGTATCTTTTTCCAGAAAACAGTCAAAAACCTGCCCTGCCAGGGCTTTGAAATAAATATCCACGGCATAGTCGGTGGTACCACCTCCCGGCATGGCCTTGTAACCGATCAGACCCGGATACCGGATACTTCTCACATCGACACCGTATTTTAGAAAATAATACTCACACCATCTTTCACCGGCCAGTTTGCTGATGCCATAGACCGTGTTTGGGTTCATAATCGTGTTTTGAGGAGTGAGATCGCGGGGCGTGTCAGGGCCGAATGTAGCGATGGAACTCGGCCAATAGATTTTGTTTATTTTTTTTTCCCGGGCAATGTCCAGACTGTTGATCAAACCGTCCATATTCAACTTCCAGGCAAATTTGGGATTTTTTTCCCCGATTGCCGACAAGATGGCAGCTAAATTGTAAATTTCATCAATTCGATGTTTATCCACAATCTCACCAAAACTCTTTTTGTTTAAAACATCCAGGTGTTCAAAAAAATCATCGGCCAGATCCATCTTTGGTGCGTTAATATCAGAGGCAATGACATTTTCGTGGCCGTAGCGCTGGCGCAATGTGGCTGTCAACTCATAACCGAGCTGACCACAGGCGCCAATAATCAAAATTTTCTTCATCTATTTGGATTTATGTGCGCGAAAATAAGAATTATCATCAATAATATTGCAAATGACCCAGGTAGTTTTGATTATTGTGGAATTAATAAATAATGTAAAGTCAAAAAGATCATGTACGATACACTAAAGCCATTTTTGGAAAAAGAGTTGGCGGAAATAAAAGCAGCCGGTCTGTTTAAAAATGAAAGAATTATTACAACTCCGCAGGGAGCTGATATAAAAACTTCGCATGGGGAAGAAGTGATAAATTTTTGTGCCAACAACTACCTGGGACTTTCTTCCCATCCCAAAGTTCTGGAAGCGGCCAAGAAAACCATCGATACCCATGGTTTTGGTATGTCGTCGGTCCGGTTTATCTGCGGCACCCAGGATATCCATAAGCGGTTGGAAGAGAAAATATCAGCTTTTTTGGGAACAGAGGACACTATATTATATGCTGCGGCTTTCGATGCCAATGGAGGTGTTTTTGAGCCGTTGTTTGGCCCGGATGATGCAATCATATCTGACACCCTGAATCATGCTTCAATTATTGATGGGGTGCGGTTGTGTAAAGCACAGCGCTTCAGATTCAAACATAATGACATGGATGATCTGGAAACACAACTTAAAAACGCAGCCGCAGCCGGTTGCCAGCAAAAAATCATTGTTACAGATGGTGTATTTTCTATGGATGGTACCATTGCCAGGCTGGATGAGATTTGCGACCTTGCTGACCGGTATCAGGCATTGGTTATGTCCGACGAATGCCATGCAACAGGTTTTATGGGAAAAACGGGCAGGGGTGTGCATGAGTACAGAGGTGTGATGGACAGGATAGATATAATTACCAGTACGCTGGGAAAAGCACTGGGAGGAGCATCCGGTGGTTTTACCTCCGGGAAAAAAGAAATCATTGAAATGCTGAGGCAACGCTCCAGACCTTATCTTTTTTCAAATACCCTGGCCCCTTCCATTGTAGGTGCTTCTCTGGCGGTTTTTGACATGCTTACTGAAACGACCGAACTCCGGGATAAACTGGAAGATAACACCAGGTACTTCAGGAGTAAAATGACAGCGGCCGGGTTTGATATTAAACCCGGGGAGCACCCTATTGTTCCTATCATGCTGTATGATGCGGTTTTGTCACAGCAATTTGCCGAAAAGCTGCTTGAAAAAGGGATTTATGTAATAGGCTTCTATTTTCCGGTAGTTCCCAAAGGACAGGCCAGAATCAGGGTGCAGATATCAGCCATTCATGAAAAGCATCATTTAGATGCAGCGATTCAGGCTTTTACGGAAGTCGGAGAGCAGTTGGAGGTGCTGAGTTAAGTAGGAAGGGTGGCGTTTTACTTTAATGCGACCAGCTCGAGACCTATCAGATCAATAAGCTTTTCTTTTTGAAGCTGTGTCAGGTTGGGGTCACCCAAAAAACTCCTTGCTGCCAACTGCCGGAATGCCCGGATTCTTTTTGAATCATACAGTGCGAATGACTTTTGTATGGAAGCGGCTGCTTTGAAGACCTTTTTTTGGTTATAGTAATATACGGCATTATTATAATGAAGCAATCCGGCTAACTCTGTCAGGCTGATATTTTTATGATTAATGGTCACAGCATATTGATACAATTGCTCATGAGAGCCAACACTGAGGTTATTGTTGCTGTTATCTTTGTCAACGTAGTATCTGATCCTGTCTGCTATTTCTTTCGGATTGTCGTTTAAACCGCCGGTAGGATCTGTTGACTCTATAAGGAATTGTCGATCTCCCGATTTGGCAATTATCAATACATGAAAATCAAACTCTTTGATTTCGTAATCCATGCCGAGATAGTCCAATAATAAGGCGTAAAAAGCCGTCCCAGAGACACAATCGTAGGCTCCTCGTTCCAGTATATCCTCGACGGAGGTGTGGGGTTGGTAGTGTTTGAGATACTTTCTGTGGGTTTTATAGAATAAATAATTGAAAAATTTATTGTCGCTTTTAATCCGTGTTCTCTTCTGGCATAGTTTACCCAAATAGGTCCTGAGATCCGGTAGTACGCTATTTTTACTTTTATTTGTCTCATTTACCGTACCCAAAAATAGCGGGAGGTGCTTGTTGATGCCATCTGTGTTTCCTTGCACCCCGGCCTTGTTCATATCGGTTTGTCCTATCGATTCGGCATAAATCGACAACAGTAAAAAGGGTAATATGGTAAATAGTGTTTTCAAAGATTATATCTAATGTTAAGCGAATGTTAACTAATATAAAA
The DNA here is from genome assembly GCF_056858335.1 of Agaribacillus sp. DX54. Taxonomy (NCBI): domain Bacteria; kingdom Pseudomonadati; phylum Bacteroidota; class Cytophagia; order Cytophagales; family Splendidivirgaceae; genus Agaribacillus; species Agaribacillus sp. DX54. The sequence continues at coordinate 88,022 of NZ_JBXEQE010000012.1, read as the reverse complement.
CTAAAGATAACGTAAAATTAACAATTATTTAACAATAGAAAGTTGGAAATTTAACGATTTTTACCTGTGTAAGGTTTCTTGATTTTTAGTAATTCTTCAGGTGAAAACCATAAGTACATCACTTTTTTCTGGCAAATTTAGGCTGATCTCTATTGTTAGTGTTAACAGAAAAGTATTAAAAAATAATAGAATAATACCAAAAAAATGAAGGATTTTATCGATTTTGTTGAACTTCCGGTACATCTCGCCCCAAGAATTTTGTCGAAAATGTTGCGCAGCAGCCACAAGACGCTTCCACCATCCCATACCCTTAATGATAAGAGGATGCGATGATTTCATAACCCCCGGCCCAAGGGTGTATCCCCCAAAATAGTTGTCAATTTTCCATTGTCAATTGTCAATTAACTCTAGTTGTTAAAACAAATTATACTTATTTGTTGGCCTTAGTCTTAGAATTACGAGTCCCGGATTGCAGGTTAGCGTCAAACCCGCAACCCCAACCTCGCAACCCGTAATCCGCAACCCCCAAAACAATTTCATCATGTTTCTTTCAAAAATTTGGAAACAAACTAATTTGTGTTTACGTTTGTATCCTCAAGTCAATTAAATTTTAATTGATTTATAAAGAAGCGTTAAGAGACAGGCTCGATGAAACGCTAGCAACCTGAACACTTGTTCAAGGTGCTAATTCCTGATCCCAGTTGGGAAAATATAAATTGATTAGCAATATGAAAAATCAACTCAGGTACTTCCGATTAACAGGATTTAAGGTTAAATCACAGATTAATGCTGCTTTCAGGACATTGAATCCATCATATATTAATAATCAGCATGCCCATTTGTCCATGTGCTGTTGTTGTTATATAATACCTTAGTTGCTTATCCGTTGGCCCGGATAGCATCCAACCAAAAAACTTCCCTCATCAGTTTATCAATTTAATCAAAATTTAACAGTAAAAAGTACAACGATATGTCACAAACATTAAAATTCGAAACCCTTCAATTACACGCAGGTCAGGAACTCGATGACAGTAGCAGCCGCTCGCGTGCCGTACCTATCCACCAAACTACCTCTTATGTTTTTAAAGATGCCGAACATGGGGCTAACCTGTTTGCCTTGAAAGAGTTTGGAAACATTTATACCAGGATCATGAATCCCACCACGGATGTTTTTGAGAAAAGAATCGCCGCGCTTGAAGGTGGGGTAGCAGCCCTGGCTGTGGCCTCGGGGCAGGCAGCTCAATTTATCGCCCTGAATAATATCATGCAAACCGGCGATAATTTTGTTTCCAGTTCATTTCTTTATGGTGGTACCTACAATCAGTTTAAAGTTTCTTTTAAAAGATTAGGCATAGAAGCCAGGTTTACCGAAGATGAATCTGTAGCAAGTTATGAAAAGCTGATAGACGATAAAACCAAGGCCCTGTACCTGGAAACCATTGGAAATCCGGGTTTTAATGTCCCTGATTTTGAGGCTATTGCTGCCCTCGCCAGGAAATATGACCTGCCTCTTATTGTGGATAACACATTTGGTGCGGGAGGGTACTTGTTTCAGCCCCTAAAACATGGCGCCAATGTGGTGGTAGCGTCAGCAACAAAATGGATTGGTGGCCACGGAACCAGCATTGGCGGCGTGATTGTCGATGGTGGTAACTTTAACTGGGCGAACGGCAAGTTCCCTGTATTTACAGAACCTGCGGAAGGATACCATGGATTGAACTTCTGGGAAATATTCGGTGAAGGTGGCCCTTTCGGAAACATAGCTTTTATCATCAGGGCCAGGGTTGAAGGGCTTAGGGATTTTGGTCCTGCACAAAGTCCGTTTAATTCGTTTTTGCTATTGCAGGGACTGGAAACCCTTTCACTAAGAGTGGAAAGAACCGTGGAAAATGCCTTAAAACTGGCACAGTGGCTGGAGCAACATGATCTTGTTGAAAATGTCAACTATCCTGGCTTAGCGTCGAGTCCGCACCATGGGAATGCCAAAAAATATTTAAAAAATGGTTTCGGAGGTGTATTGACCTTCGAAATTAAAGGAGGTAAGGAGAATGCCGAAAAACTGGTGAACAGCCTGCAGCTAATCAGTCATCTGGCCAATGTGGGTGACTCCAAAACGTTGATCATTCACCCGGCTTCCACTACCCATCAACAATTATCAGACGAGGAGCAATTAGCCTCAGGAGTTTTACCTGCCCAGTTACGGGTGTCTGTAGGAATTGAACACATTGACGATATCAAAGGTGATTTTGAACAAGCGTTTAAAAAGGTCTTTTCATCGGATCTGGCCACCGCTTAAGAACTAAAAATATGTTAAAGCATCATTTATTTGAATATAAAGAAAGTTTTAAATTGGAATCGGGAAGTAGTCTTCCCGGTTTCAATTTAGCCTACACAACTTACGGCACCTTAAACCAACGCCGGGATAACATTATCTGGGTCTGCCATGCATTGACCGCCAATTCCGATTTCACGGAATGGTGGCCGGGATTGTTTGGTAAGGGAAAGCTATACGATCCTGAAAAGTGCTTCGTGATATGTGCAAACATGCTTGGGGGGTGTTACGGCTCTACAGGCTCGCTTTCAACCAATCCTAAAACCGGCTTACCCTTTTATCATGATTTTCCGGATTTAACCAACCGGGATATTGTCAACGCCTTTGATTTGCTAAGACAAGACCTTGACATTGAAAAAGTCCACACCATTATCGGAGGCTCCCTGGGCGGACAACATGTGCTGGAATGGGTTATTAAAAATCCGGATGTTTTCAACAACATGGTAGTTATTGCATCGAATGCAAAACACTCGCCTTGGGGAATAGCGTTTAACGAATCACAGCGTCAGGCCATTGCCATGGATTTGACCTGGAAGCTCAGCACAGAAAAAGCGGGTATGAACGGAATGAAAGTAGCCAGGTCGATTGCCTTGTTGTCATACCGTCACTATGCCACTTATCTGGCTACCCAGGAAGAGGACGATGATGATGTAAAAGATAATTTTAAGGCTTCCTCTTACCAGGTTTATCAAGGCAATAAGCTGGCTAAAAGGTTTAATGCCTTTTCTTACTGGACCTTATCCAAGGCGATGGATTCACATAACGTCGGAAGGGGAAGAGGTGGAATTTTTAAGGTATTGCAAGGCATCAAAGCCAGGTCATTATTTATTTCTATTGCCACCGACCAGCTTTTTCCTGTTAATGAACAAAAATTTTTAGCCGACCACGTAGTTGATGCTACTTTTGAGATCATCGACTCCAGTTATGGTCACGACGGCTTTTTGATAGAAGCCAGGCAACTGACCAGTGCAGTAGCCAATTTTTATAAAGAAAACAAGTTAAACCCGGAAATTGTATAATGAAAAAAAAGAAGATAGCCTTATTTGGCTTTGGTTGTGTAGGCCAGGGATTGTACGATATCATACAGCAACAAAACGATCTTCCTTTCGAAATCTCTAAAATCTGTGTCAAAGACCCAAACAAAACCCGAAACCTGCCAGGCTCTGTATTTACTTATGACAAGCACGAAATTTTTAATGACAATGAAATCGAAATCATAGCCGAAGCCATCAGCGATGATGATGAGGCTTTAGAGATTGTCAAACTGGCGTTAAAACATGGGAAAAAGGTTGTTTCAGCTTCCAAGAAAATGCTGGCCGATAACCTTGCCGACCTCATAGAACTGGAAAGCAAATCCAGCGGGGTTTTGATCTATGAAGCCTCGGTCTGTGGCAGCATTCCTGTTCTCAGAACCCTGCAGGATTATTATCGAAGGAGTTCAATAGATGGAATTTCAGGCATTTTAAATGGGTCTTCTAATTACATCCTCAGCAAAATTATTGATGAAGACTGCTCTTATACCACCGCATTGAGGGAAGCCCAGGAGCTTGGTTTCGCAGAGACAGATCCTACCCTGGACGTTGGCGGATTCGACGCCTCCAATAAGCTATGCATCATCGCCCGCCATGGGTTCCATATGCCGTTAAAGACCAAAGAGATTTTTCAGTTCGGTATCCGGCACATATCGGAACATGAAATCGCATTTGCCCAAAAAAAAGGTTACAAGATCAAGCAGGTGGCCATTTTGCAAAAAACGAAGCGCAACAGGTATTTGGCTATGGTAATTCCTGCCTTTGTAGATGGTCATCATCCCTTGTACAAAATTGACAATGAATACAACGGAGTAATATTGCAATCGGAATTTATGGGCGATCAGCTCCTGACCGGCAAAGGGGCTGGCAGTCATCCGACAGGCTGGGCCATGTTTTCAGACCTGTTAGCCATTACCAATGGTTACCGATACAACTATTATAACAACGATCCGGCAGGCAGCTTGCCTGACACGGATTTTGCTTTTAACATTTACCTGAAATGTACATCAGATATGGTAATGATAGCGCTGGATTTCAAGTTGCTGGAGGATTTATCACCAGGTACCGCCTACAGGTTTGTGTATGGCTCTGTAAAATTAAAAGATTTGTTGAAATTCAGATCATCTGAAAATTTTAACACCACTTTCATTACCCTGGATCTACGGTATTTGCTGAATAAGTTGAGCGGTATAAATGAGAAAAAAGATATTGTTAAAGCCATGGTCTGAAAGAACACTTACCGGACCGAACAATAAGGATAATGATAATATAAGCTTAAAAAGGCTCATCGTAAGGATCGGGCCTTTTTTGATGGTATTGGACTAGTACCAAATCGGTTAAGATTTAATTTTACAATTAGTGCATATCAATGATCTTTGAATTATCGTTATAGTTTGATAGATCATAAACAGCTAGGTAAAAAATCAAAGCAACCATGAAAAAGATTATCATAATCATTGCGTCTGTTTTCGTGCTCTTTATGGGGGCGGCAGTAGCCATACCAATAATTTTCAAAGATGATATAAAAGCAGCTATCGATGCCGAAATTGCCAGATCGGTCAATGCCGATGTGTACTTTGATCCCGAAAAGCTGGGCCTTTCCCTGCTCAGTAATTTTCCCAGTATAACCGTTTCTATGGAAGAATTAGGCATTATTGGGCGTGATGAGTTTGCTGAAGATGTATTGCTGGCTGTAGAAAAATTTGAGTTGGAGGTAAACCTCTACCATTTGTTATTTGGAGATAACATCAGGATCAGCGGTATAACCTTAACCCGCCCCAACATTTTTATTAAGGTGTTGGAAAACGGTAAAGCTAACTATGACATTGCTGTTAAAAGTGAGACTGTGGAACAAGATACTGCTGTTACCTCCACCACCATGGCTATCAGTATTGACCATTGGGAAATCATAGAAGGTAAATTAAGATATGATGACCAGTCGATTCCTTATGTAATGAACCTGGAAGGATTAAATCATATCGGAAGCGGGGATTTTACTTTGGATGTACTGGATATGGATACCAGGACCACTATCGAAAAGGTCGATATTATGTTTGACGGGGTTGAATATTTATCAAACAAAAAACTTGACCTTGACATGATTTTAAACATGGATCTGCCGGCCATGAAGTTTACTTTTAAGGATAATACACTTAAAGTAAATGATTTTGCGGTAAACTTTGATGGAAGTTTTTCAATGCCTGATGAAGGCTATGAAATGGATATCGGCTTTTCCTCATCTGACAACAAATTTAAAAGCCTGCTCTCACTGGTGCCCGGTGTGTTCAAGGAAGGTTTTGAGGACATCAAGACCCAAGGGAACCTGGCTTTTTCCGGCAAAGTAAAGGGTGTTTATAGTGAGCGGCAAATGCCGGCTTTTCATCTGAATCTGAAAGTAGATGAAGCCATGTTCCGGTATCCTGACCTTCCAAAAGCAGTAAAAGACATTAATGTTGACCTGGTGCTGGATAACAAAGACGGCAACATAGATCATACATTGATAGACATCAAGAAATTTGACATGGATTTTGGTGGTAACCCGGTGACGGCTGTTGCTAAAATCGAGGGCCTTTCCAGATCTGCCATCCAAGCAGATATACATGCCAAACTGGACCTGGCAGCATTGAATGCCACTTTTCCTGTGGAAGGATTGGATATGAAAGGTATCTACAATCTTGATTTAGTAGCTGATGGCGTCTATGACTCCCTTCAGGGAAAGTTTCCTTCTATTACAGCAGACATGTCACTCAAAGAAGGTTACTTCAAATATGCCGACTATCCCATACCCCTGGAAAAAGTCAGTTTTGTTTCAACAGTAAAAAATGAAGGCGGAAGCATGGCCGGAACATTGATACAGGTAAAGCAGCTTGGCATGTTGCTTGACGGTGAAGAGTTTACCGGAGACCTTACCTTGAAGGATCTTGAAAACTATCAATGGGATGCTCATATCAATGGTAATCTCAATCTCGAAAAGCTTACCAGGATCTTTCCTTTGGATAGCATGCAGTTAAGCGGGCTGATTGCAGCAAACATTGCCAGCAAAGGAAAAATGTCAGATTTGGAAGCCGGAAGATATGATAAAATAGCCACCTCCGGAACCGTGGATGTCAGGGATTTTTCTTTTGTGAGTGAAGTTGATTTTCCACAAGGCATAAAAATAGATCAGGCCAAAACGGAGTTTGATGCTGAAAAAATCAAGCTAAGTAGTTTTAAAGGAAAGTTGGGAAAAAGCGATTTGCAGTTGACCGGAAATATCAGTAATTACTTGAATTATTTATTCAAAGAAGGAGCGCTGATTAAAGGGAAAATGACTTTTAATTCCAATAAATTTGACATTAACGAATGGATGGTTACCGAAGGTGAAGTTAGTGAAGACACTGCCACCTACGAAACCGAGGTTGTAGCGATCCCCAAAAACATCGACTTTCAATTGTCCGCTAATATAAAAGAGGTCGACTATGATAATATGAAACTGAAAAACGTAAAAGGTAATGTCTTGATCAGGGAAGGGATGGTCATATTGGACAAGGTGAATTTTAATACGCTGGGGGGCGCATTTGCCGTAAACGGAACCTATGACACACGTGATACAGACCGGCCTGCTTTTGATTTTGACCTGGATGTCGCAAACGTATCTATTCAGCAATCTTACATGACCTTTAACACAGTTAAGGCCTTTGCCCCGATTGCTCAGTTTGTGAATGGAAACTTTTCAACAAACTTTGCTTTAAACGGAGAATTGGGACAAGATATGATGCCTAAGTTGGGTACGATTACAGGATCCGGATTGGTGAATATTGTTGAGGCTGTCCTGGAAAAAAACAATATTACCAACGGCATAGCCGGCCTTACCAACCTGGATAAAGTTAACAATGTTGTCGCCATTAAGGATTTGCTTCTAAAAACTGAAATAAAAGATGGGAAGTTAAATGTAAAACCGTTTAACATAAAGTTGGGGAATTTTAATACTTTAGTATCCGGCAGCACAGGGCTTGACGGCAGCCTGGATTATGAGTTGGAAATGGATATTCCTGCTGGTTCATATGGTGCCAAATTCAATGCTTTGGTGAGTTCTGTTACCGGAGGAGGCAATACCTCGCAAAACATCAAGCTGCCAATAACTTTGACTCAGAATTTCACCGATCCCAAATTTGTTTTGGGCAATGCTTTCTCAAAGGATAATTTGAAGGAGCAGGTTACCGAAACCGCCAAGGAGAAGCTTTTACAACAGATCACTGATAACAAGGGTAAGGTCATCAAGGATCCCGCTGTTTCAAAGCTGGTAGATTCATCTTCGGTGGTGGATACCAAGGCACAGTTAAAAGCAAGGGAGGATAGTGTTAAAAAAGCCCTGGCGGAACAGGCAAAAGCCAAACAGGACAGTCTGAAAAAGATGGCGGATCAAACCAAGAAAAAGGCAGAAGACAAGATTAAAAACTTGCTGAAGTTTAATAAAAAGAATTAAGAACAATGCTTCTTTAGAATTCGCTTTTAGTAGTCATAGTATGACTTTGAGTCATACTATGACTATCGTCGTTATTTACTTCCGGTCCCGAGCTTCTTCAAAACCATCATAGCGTCTTTATTAACAAGCAGGTATTAAAGCTGAGCTTCTGCCCGTTATAAGTTCAAATCGGGTTACCACTGTAACAAAAGTGACTTCGGTCATGTTGTTAGAAAGGAACATTCCTTAATTTGGGATTCCGGAAACGTTTTATACATCAAATTTTCACCTATGAAAGATAATTATTCAAAAGGCCAATTAAGCGCTCTGGTCATCCTTAGACTATTAATTGGCTGGCATTTTCTTTATGAAGGCCTGATCAAACTTTTCAACCCTTCATGGACAGCCAAGGGATATTTGATCGGATCGGTAGGCCCTTTCAGGCACATTTTTAGATTCCTTGGAGAAGACTCGATGATTGGTTTTGTCGATTTTATGAATATTGCCGCGTTGATCGTGGTAGGATTGGGATTAGTTCTGGGGCTATGGAGTCGTTGGGCTAGCTATATAGGCATAGCTCTCCTGATCATGTATTACCTGGCTTATCCGCCCTTACCCGGTTTGGAGATTCCGGGACCCGCAGAGGGCAGTTACCTGTTTGTCAATAAAAACCTGATTGAGATATTCGCGTTGGCGGTGCTTATCAAATTTCCTACAGAGCAATATTTTGGTCTGGAGTTATTCTTTAGCCAAAGCTTCAAGAAGAAACCATCAATTTAAATCATTAAAAAATTAGATCATGGACGGAAACGAAAAAAAAACGTCGAGTGGATGGAGCCGGAGAACAGTTATTAAAGGATTAGCAGGGTTGCCGATTGTAGGGGGTGCTCTTGTGGGTGCCGCCGGTGTTAGCCAATCAGCTAAGAAAGAAAGGGAAAGCATTCTGAAAACCCTGAATATAAACGCTTCTCCTCCGCCTCCCGTAGGCTCTATGAGTGGGGATCCGATCAAAATCGGTATTATCGGTTTCGGAATACGCGGGGAGCAGTTGTGCCGGGCAGCCGGCTTTGCCACCAATGAATGGTTGGAAAATGCCCGTGAAGCGGTGGCCAAAAACCCCAGGAATACCCGCTTAAAATCTTTCCAGGAGCAGGAAGATCTCAACATTCGGATTACAGCGGTCTGTGATCTTTTTGATATCAGGGCTGAAATAGCCCTTGCATCTTTTGGTAACAACATCAAAAGATACGCTACTTATAAAGAACTGCTGGACAAAGGGGATGTTGATGGTGTGATCATAGCTACAGCAGACCACTGGCATGCCCCTATTGCTATTGCTGCATTGGAGGCAGGGAAACACGTTTATGTGGAAAAGCCAATGACGCATAACATTGCCGAAACCTATGCCCTCCGGGAAGCCGCTAAAAACTCCAGCGCTGTATTTGCTGTCGGCCACCAACACCGGCAAACCCAGAGTTTCCTGACTGCACAGGATGTGATCAAAAAGAATATACTGGGCCATATCTCACTGATTCAGGCCAATACCAACCGGAATTCAGATAACGGCGCCTGGCAATACCATATTCACGAGAAAGCCAGCCCGCAGACCATCGACTGGCAGCAGTTTCTTGGAAGTGCTCCGGAAATACCTTTTAACAAGGAGCATTTCTTCAGATGGCGTAAATGGTGGGCCTATGGATCGGGCCTTTCAGGTGATCTGATGACCCACGATTATGACCGCATCAACTGCATCCTTGAAATGGGGATACCCCGCTATGTCACAGCATCCGGCGGTATTTACACGCATAGGGACGGCCGTAATGTGCCTGATGTGTTCCAGGTAAATATGGAATATCCTGAATTTGTTACAGGGGCTTCAACAGAAAAAACCAGAGGGATGACCCTGATGTACAGCGCTACGCTGGGAAATCAGCATGGCAGAAAGACTTTGTTGATGGGCAATGATGGCACCATGGAGCTGGGTAACAGCCTTACTATTTTTGCAGATCCACGTTCTGAACGCTACAAACCTACCGTTAGAAAGTATGGTATCCGGCCTGGCGATCCCATTTATAGTTATAATCCGGCTTCGGACCAGGTGGACGGAATAACTTCTGCCACCTCCAAGTATTTTGCCGACAAGGGTTTGCTGTGGACCTACAGGGATGGTAAGCTGGTAGATTCAACTTTTCTGCATATAAAGGAGTGGTTGAGTTGTATCAGGAACGGTGGATCCCCGAGCTGTGGTATTAAAGAAGGTTTCGAAGAGGCCATCACTGCCCACATGGCAGGACTTGCGTACAAGATAGGCCGCCGTGTGGAATGGGATCCTGTCAAGGAGGAAATTATTACTATGCCTGGTGAAGATCCGGATCAAATCCTGTTGGCAGATACAGACAACATTTACCTTGGAGCCAGTTTTCAAGGTCGAGGTAGAGAGACAACACTCGCATTATAATAACATTCCAGTGTTAAAGCTCCTTCGTGTCTTGGTGCCTATATAAGTGATTTGTAAGTTATTGAATATCAATTTTATGAATTATTTATTTTTGTTAAATGTTTGGTCAATTGTCTGACCTTGGGGAACTTTGTGGTTAACCATTTTTCACCACAAAGGCACCGAGACACGAAGAGACACAGGGGTTTTAGCAGATGAGGTGAGTGTACAGTTATTCCCAAATGCCATAAGGCACTATTTCCAGCAAATGCCCGTCCGGATCTTCAAAATAGAATGATTTGAGATCATTTTTCCAGTCCTGCTCGTGAATAATTTCGATGTTTTTTGAGGCAATAATGGCTTTGTGTTTTTGATAGTCTCCGGGACTTACTTCAAAAGCCAGGTGCTGTTTTCCGGCGGCAAAATGTGGGGGCAGTAGGGTTTCATTCCTGGTGGCTTCAGCGATAAAACAGAGAAGCACGGATGTGCCGGCCCTGAAAAAAACATGTCTGCCCGCTTTTTTGCCAATGATGGGAAACCCCAGTTTTTCATGATAGAATTTGATGGAGGCATCAATATCCCGGATGTAAAGGCAGGTTTCTTTGATCTGGCGGATGTCCATGTTGCTTTATTCAGGGCAATTCGTTAACCGGTAAAGTTGATTTCAGTATTATCACCAATATTCAGGCTGTGAGATAACCCTTTCAACGTAGTGTCGTTACCGATAATGGAATTGTGTAAGACTGCGCTTTGTAATTCGCTGAAAGATCCGATAATGGTGTTTTTCACAATGGAATAAGAGATCGTCGCATTATCACCCAGCGCCACATTAGGTCCAATGATGGAATTGCTGATTTTACAATTTTTGCCAATACTGACAGGTGGCACCAGTATGGTTTTATGAAATTCATGGTTGGTGCTTTTAAACTCCCGGCGGTTCATTAATATGGCATTGGCTTCCAGTAGTGATTCCTTTTTACCGCAATCGAACCAATTGTCTACTGATTGGGTGGTGATTTTTTCACCTTTCTCAATCATGTGCATCAGGGCATCTGTTAATTGATATTCGCCGAGGTTTTTCATTTTATTGCTTACAATATATTCTACCGATTCCAGAAACAGTTTTGGGTTGGTCAATTTGTAAATTCCAATAAGGGCCAGGTTAGATTTAGGAATTTTCGGTTTTTCAACAAGTTTGGAGATGAAGCCGCTATCATCCAATTCTGCGATACCGAAATTGCCGGGGACTTCTACTTTTTTCACACCGACCACTGATGATTCAGTAGCCAGAAACTTTTCCAGATTGATATTGATAATAATATCACCCAGTGTAATCAGGATTTCATCCTCACCATCAAACTTTTTCCTTGCCAGCCAAAGCGCATGGGCCGTTCCCTCCCGGGGTTCCTGCACGACAAACGCTACTTTTATTCCTTTGCTTTTATACCGTTCATTGATGTATTCTTCGATTTTGTTTCCCATGTAGCCAATAATAAAAACGAATTCTTCAATACCGGCTTTTATCAGGGGGTCCAGTATATGTGCTAAAATGGCTTTGCCTGCCACTGGCACGAGGGCCTTAGGTTGGGTGTGTGTATGTGGCCTTAACCTGCTTCCCATCCCGGCGACGGGGATAACTGCTTTCATGCAAAAATTTTATGGTTTGTAAAGAGTTATCTAAGATAATAAAAAAGAAATGGCTGATTATTAATTTAAAAGGTAAAAAACAATTTTACCGCTCATTTATCTTATTTTTGATGTTGTAAGATATCGCATCTATCGCTCATGAAATCTAACAACCTTCTGGTTAAATTTCTTATATGGCGCATTAAACATATTCCAAATAAGAACTTCATTCTTATTTTAAGTGGAGTTATCGGAATTGTCACAGGTTTTGCGGCGGTTACCCTTAAAACATCAGTTCATTATATTCAGGATTTTCTTACCAGCAGCTTTGACATTAAATATGCCAACTACCTTTATATCGGCTATCCGCTGGTCGGTATTTTGCTGACCTTGTTTATCGCCAAATATTTTTTTGGGGAAAAACTGGGGCATGGTATTACCAATATTCTCTATGCCATTTCCAAAAAATCCGGGATTATCGGCAAAACCAAGATTTACTCCAGAATGATTACCAGTGCCCTCACTGTTGGACTGGGCGGTTCAGTGGGTTTGGAGGCTCCTGTGATAGTTACCGGATCGGCGATAGGCTCTAACATCGGCACGTTGATGCATTTGAATTATAAACGAAGGATACTGCTGATTGGCTGTGGTGCCGCCGGTGCCCTATCGGCCATCTTTAATTCGCCGATTGCCGGGGTTATTTTCAGCATTGAGATTATTTTGGCCGAGGTCACCATTGCTGCTTTTATTCCATTACTAATGGCTTCGGTATGCGGGGCGCTGGTTTCTTTGCTGTTGCTGGGCGACAACGTGATGTTTTATTTCGAACTGACCGACCCGCTATCTGCTTCTGACATTCCATTTTATATTTTGTTGGGAATTTTATGTGGATTAGGATCTGTATATTTTACACGTGCTACCTATAAAATCGAGGATTTGGTCAACAAAATCAAAAATGATGTTTCAAAGGCAATCATTGGTGGAATGGCCTTGGGGCTGATTGTGTTTGTTTTTCCTCCAATTTATGGTGAAGGATACAGTACCATTAAAACCCTGCTTGCCGGCCATGATACCGAAATTTTAAACAGCAGCCCCTTTTTTCAGCAAATTGATAATACACTTTTTCTCATAATTTTTATGATCGGCGTAGCACTTGTGAAGCCTGTGGCCTCCGCTTTGACCGTTGGGGCAGGAGGTAGTGGGGGATTGTTCGCACCCTCCTTATTTCTTGGAGGCATGGCCGGGTATCTTTATGCGAAAATAACCAATTTGTTTATGGGAACGACCCTGATCAGTACCAGCAACTTTACCCTGGTCGGCATGTGCGGGTTGATGAGCGGGGTGTTACATGCCCCGTTAACAGCCATATTCCTGATCGCCGAAATCACCAGTGGCTACACGCTTTTTGTGCCACTCATGTTGGTATCGGCCATTGCCTACAGTACCAGTTCGTACTTTGAAACCTATTCAATCTATACAAAAAAACTCGTAGAAACAGGAGACCTTATACCCCATGACAAGGACCGTCAGGTTTTGAGTCTGATCCACATTAGTAAGATGATTGAAAAAGACCTGCTGAAAATCCATCCCGATGCCACGCTGGGTGATCTGGTTGACCTGGTGAGAATCTCCAGACGTAACATTTTCCCTGTTGTCGATGAGGAAGCCCGGCTGGTAGGTATAGTTACATTGGATGATATCCGGGAATTGATGTTTGATGAAGAATCGAGGAAAAGCATTTATGTAAAATCGCTTATGCACAACCCTCCGGAAAGTGTGTCTTCATATGAAAGCATGCTGTCGGTCATGGGAAAGTTTGAGAAGACCGGTGCCTGGAATCTTCCGGTTATCGATGATGAAAAATATGTGGGTTTTGTATCGAAATCGAGAATTTTTAACGCTTACCGGAAAAAATTAATCCGCCAGCATAGCGAGTATGTGAGTTAATCAAACCCTACATGTTTACTAAATATTTTGGCTACTGATGCTTTGCAAAAAAATGAAGTTTTTTTAGAGAAAATCTTACTAAAATCGGCGTTTTTTTTGCAAATAGATAAAAATCAGGAAGTTATCCACAAAATGGGATTCAACATTTCAATGCTTAATCATCTGATTATCAAATATTTATATGAGCAACATAAAGGAGTGTGGATAACTTTTCGAAAATGTGGAAAAGTTTTGCTTGACAATTAGTATTCTTTGATAAGTATAATCTTACTTTAGAATCGGGTTTTATGGGCTCACTTTTTGAGCAAAAACTTACACCTCGATCCTCTTTCATAAAATAACAGGAATCAATATTTCAAAAACATGAACACCAAAAATCGTTCGATAATATCGTATTTTCAGCATATTAAATTTTAATTAAGTTTTTGTTATGTTTTTGATCCGGAATTTTATGATTGGGCTCACCCATGTAGTCAAGCATAGTTTTTGTAAGTGGAAGATTTTGGCTGATATTGGAATAGTTATATTTTTGCAGGAGTCTGCAAGATCATTCTGTCTCATTTTTTACTAAAAAAAAATTAGCGAAAACCGAACTGTAAGAAAACCGTATTTAGTAGGTATGAGATTAGCGAACATACTGGTATTGCTTTTTCTTTTTTGTAGTAACGAGGTTTCAGGACAAAAGGTGGAGGTCATAAAATTTCCTGAATTGCAGGAGATTATCAATAATAAAGATGCCTCTGTGAAGGTGATTAATTTTTGGGCAACCTGGTGTAAACCGTGTATCGAAGAGCTTCCTTATTTTGAGGATGTTCATGCTACCTATGGAGAGCAGGGCATTGAAGTGGTTTTGGTAAGTATGGATTTCGTGGAAGATCTGGATACGAAAGTGAAACTTTTTGTTGAAAAAAAACAATTGCAATCGACTTTGTATCTTTTGGATGAAACGGACTACAATAAGATAATTGATAAAATCGACACAAGCTGGTCAGGGGCTATTCCAGCCACTTTAATCGTAGATAACCGCAAAAATAAAAAGGATTTTTATGAACGCCAGTTTAAAAAAGGAGAACTATCACAAATCATTAAAACACTTATAAACTAATATCGATATGAGAAGAATTCACTTGTTTGTTACCGCCATACTTTTGGTGACGGTAAACACCGCAGCAACTTTCGAAGACAAAGGTTATAGTGTTGGAGATTATGCTATAGACTTTAAGCTGAAGAATGTTGACGGAAAAATGGTGTCTATGTCAGATTACAGGAATGCGAAAGGCATTGTTGTCATCTTTACCTGTAATACCTGCCCTTATTCCAAGATATATGAGGACAGGATTATTGCCATAAACAACAAATACGCAGGTCAGGGCTTTCCGGTTATTGCTATAAACCCCAACGATCCGGCACGACAACCGGGAGATTCCTTTGATTTAATGCAACAAAGAGCAAAAGATAAGGGGTTTACCTTCCCATATCTTGTTGACGAAACCCAGAAAGTTACCAAAACCTACGGAGCAACAAGAACACCCCATGTTTTTTTGTTGAAAAAGGAAAACAACAAATACAGGGTGGCTTACATAGGCGCCATAGACAATAACCATAAAAGCGCTGCCGATGCTTCTGAAAAATACCTGGAAAATGCCATTGAGGCTTTAAAGGCTGGTAAAAAGGTTTCTAATGATTTTACAAAAGCCATCGGTTGTACCATCAAGTGGAAGGAGGCTTAATAGCACCGGAAAATAATGCTCTTAGTAGTCATAGTATGACTCCAAGTCATGCTATGACTATAATAAATCTATTGCACCAAACTGTTAACTTCTTCCTGCGACATTTTGAAAAATGCCACTCTTGGAAATCTGCCAGCTACAAACGTTCTGCCTATCACAGCCATGCCGCCGTCATCGGTCAATGAAAAATTTCCAAATTCATAAGGATTGGTGTTGCCAAAGTATTTTGCGTTGATCAGGCTACCGTCAGTAGCATCATAAATATAGAGGGCGATCTGCTTGCTTTTGGTTTCAGTGCCATAGACGATGGCATCAATGCCATTGATCACCAGCTTTTTGACAATTACCCTGGCGTGAGGCAACATTTCGGGAAACTCGTTTCCACCTATTTCCCCGCTGAATTCATTACCCTGTATGTTGATCGTGCCTGTGGGCAAGATGAAGTTTTCTTCGAAACTAAATCTGGACAATGCGTATTGGTCGCCTGTCAAATGAACGGCTGCGCTTACTCCGGTTTCTTCCCTCAACCCATTTAGTGTTCCCAGTAAATCGCCATTTGATGCGTTGACAAACAAAAGGGAGAAACTGAAATTATAAAAACCGTTAAGAAAACAGACACTGCCATCCTCGCTTGCCCCTGTAAAATAAGGCAGCGTCCTTTCTCCTGTGCCGGCGAATTTTGCGATGATACTGGCCTCTACATCTTCCAAAACCTCGTATTCTGACTGCCAGGATTGATTAAAGCCGGCATCGAGTTTTGTAAGTGAGGTGCTCCGGGCATCCCGGTTGTAGCTTTGAATAAGAAATCCACCATCAGGAACCTGACTGGCATGTAACGGATAAATAATCCCGGGAAACGACCGCACCAATTCAGGTACCTGATTGGAGTCGGAAAGATTTACTTTTAGAAGATAGGTGGAAAGTGTGACATTGTCCATGCTAAAGAAATGGTATTCATCGTTTACCAGGAATAGCTCCGAAAGAGGATTGGTGTAGGGAGTCGATATAATTGTGTCTGAAATAAATTCCCCGGATTCGTTGACCCGAAGCAAGTAGGTATCGGTTTCGTTGGCCGTACTGAGGATGATATAAGTACCATCGGCGGTTTGTTTCACATCCAATGGATTATAGGAAATATCAAACAATTCGTTGTTGTAGATTTTGACAAAGTTGTCGGTCGGAGCTACCTCGCTATCACTGCATCCGGTGATTCCCAACCCGGAAAATATGGCTACTGTCCATATTAATGACGGTAAAAGAAGTTGTTGGCTGCGTCTTTTGAAAGAAATTTTCATGATCATATTCAGTTAGAAAACAGACAGGTCATTGAGTTAATGGTTTAAATGCCAAATATCACTCCCATAGAAAAGGACAGATTTCTTAATGTCATGTTGTCAAGGATGTCATAGCTTCCGGAAATGAGGGTGTTGTCTGTGAAACGGTTGTTTTCGTCCACAATATTATTCAGGCCGACCTTGTAATCGACACCGAGCTCAAAATTAGCCGGTCCCAGGGATATGCTAATTCCCCCACCGGCAATAATACCATATTGGGATTTTACGTACTGATCATCCATACCCAGCGTACTGGTGGCTCCATTGAATTCTTCTGTGGCTCCTGATGCATTGTCCTGGCCAGTTACATCAACTTCCTTTAAAGCATTGAGTAACCTGCCATAAAATGCCCCTCCATGAACAAAAGGCCGGATGGGGGCATCGAGAATATCGTAACGAAGTAATAACGGGGCCTCCAGGTAATTCAGCGTTTGCTCATGCCTGAAAAAAAGAAACAGACTGTTGTTGTTGTTTTCAAAATCCATCCATGCATAGTTGCTCTCATAACCGTATTTATAAGAGGCAAAGGTAGGCTGCAAACTGATACTTAAGTTGTTGAAAAGTGTATATTTGGCTATAAAGGTTACCTGAAAACCTGTGTTTTCCGATGATTTATAGTATTCCTTTTCAGCCAGTGTATGCTCAGGTTCAATGGTATAACTGAATACTGAAAACTGATCATCAGGTTTGGCCTGGGTAAGGTTCATGCCCCCCTTAATTCCAAAACCCCAACGGGTAGATCCGCCACCCGATGAAGCATCGCCGGCAAAACTTTCGAATTTTCTTTTATTGTTACGGTCTTTACTGTATATCCCACCTTTGATCAGCCCGGTTCTCTTGTTCATTTCCTGGCCATGTACATCAGCAACCAGGAGCATTAGAAACAAACAGGTGAAGATAATTTTGATGAAATGGATAAAAAGCTTCTTTTTCCTGTCGGTAGAAGTAGACATTTTAGTTTTGGTTATTGTGGTCAATTAATTGATTAACGGTAAAAAACACCGCCCCATTTTAATATTGGTTTAATACTTTTGCTGTAAATTGTAATTTTTGCTGCAATTATTTTGTGCTTGTAAATTGTTATTACTATTTGCTCAAATTGCTTGAATAAAGAAATTTAAAAACATTCAATCACATTAATTTCATATTGAATTGCTTTAACTTACATTGTAAGGTTTAATTTATTTTCAGCAAAGATAACGTCATGATTCGTTGGTACAGAATATTTAAAAATTTGGATGATGCTAAGAAAGCAGTGCCATTGCACCATATGCAGTTAATTATTGCCAAAGGGAGAAAGATTTGCCTTGCCCACAGTAACAGTGGCTTTCACGTAGTAGATGATTTTTGCCCTCATTTGGGGGAGTCGCTGAGTAAAGGTAATATTAATTTTTTAAATGAAATAATTTGTCCCTGGCATAGTTATAGATTTAATTTGAAGACCGGTGAAGAATGTCAGGGCCGGACACCGAATCTGGCTGTTCACCAAATAAAATTCGACGATACGGGATTTTATGTGGGTATTAAAGATTGATCTGCCCGACTTTAAAGCCCGACTTTTAAATGGGATTATTCAAGGAAATGGCAATAGCATAAAGTTGCCGTTGGGAAAGGTAAGGCGGGGGATTTCCCGGACTTTTTATTGAGTAGGTATATCGATCGGGTCTTCAACAAATAATTCATAAATTATGAACAAAATGTATTTAATCATCTGTGCTGCCATTGCCTTATTTTTTGCCGGATGTGGTTTTAGTGGAAGTAAAGAAAACAATAATCGGAAAATGATAGAAAAACAGGACGTCACAGTCCATGATGTACATACTTATGCCAAGCCGGAAGAAGCGGTAGTGAAACATTTGGATTGGGAGGCGGAGGTTGATTTTGAGCATAAAAAGATAAAAGCAAAAGCTTCTCTGACTATCGACAAAGCCGGAGATGCCAAATACATAATCCTGGATACGAAGGGATTACGTATAGAAAAAGTTACGCTGGACGACTCACCCCGGCAGGTGACATTTACCTTGGGCGACCGCGATCAATGGATGGGGTCCCCGCTGATGATTAACCTTGAACCCAATACTTCGGTGGTACACGTCCACTACACTACAGGTGACTCAGCGGAAGCCTTACAATGGCTGGCCCCTCGACAGACCTCGGGAGGTAAATACCCATTTCTTTTTACGCAATCACAAGCCATACTGGCCAGAAGTTGGGTACCCATTCAGGACTCGCCGGGGATTCGTTTCACCTACACGGCAAAGGTGAAGGTTCCAAAGGAGCTAATGGCCCTGATGAGTGCTGAAAACCCGACCGAAAAATCGGCAGATGGTCTTTATTCGTTTACCATGAATCAGCCCATCCCGGCTTATCTGCTGGCTTTATCAGTCGGTGATCTTGCCTTTCAACCTATCAGTGAGAGAACAGGTGTTTATGCGGAACATGCGGTGATAGATAAGGCGGTCTATGAGTTTGGGGAATTGGAGGAGATGGTACAGGCTGCCGAGTCCTTGTATGGCCCTTATCGATGGGATCGTTATGATCTGTTGGTATTGCCCCCCAGCTTTCCATTCGGAGGCATGGAAAATCCGCGGTTAACTTTTGCTACCCCGACTATTTTGGCAGGTGACAGATCCTTAACTTCCCTGGTAGCCCATGAGTTAGCCCATTCATGGTCGGGAAATCTGGTGACCAATGGAACCTGGAATGACTTCTGGCTCAATGAAGGGTTTACTGTGTATTTTGAACACAGGATTATGGAGAAATTGTATGGCCGGGATTATTCTGAGATGCTGGCCTCACTGGCGATGCAGGATTTGAAAAAGGAAGTGGATGGGATGATCAAAGAGGGGAACGGGCCTGATACAAGACTTAAATTGGATTTGGAGGGAAGAAATCCGGACGATGGGGTGACTTCCATCGCGTATGATAAAGGTTATTTCTTCCTGAGACAGCTTGAAGAAAGTGCAGGCAGAGAGGTTTTCGATAGCTTTCTGAAAAAATACTTTACAGATAACGCCTTTAAGGTAATGACAACTGAAATGTTTGTTACTTACCTAAACGAACATCTAATCAGTAAAAATGGGCTTAAGCCCATGGAAGATATAATCCGGCAATGGATTTACGAAGCAGGGTTACCTGAAGAAAAACCAGTGCCCCTGTCGGGCAGGTTTGACCGTGTTAACCAGGTGTTGGAACTTTGGACCGGAGGTGCGAAAATCAAAGATATCTTTCCGGATGATGGCGCAGGAGCTGATGGATGGAGTACTCACCAGTGGCTCCACTTTCTAAGGCATTTACCTGAAGGGCTGACCGTCGAACAGATGAAAACCCTGGATGAACACCTGCAATTCAGCGAGAGTGGTAATTCGGAAATACTGGCCGCCTGGTTTTCCCATGTGGTCAGGCACGAATATGAGCCTGGTTACAGCCAGTTGGAGCAGTTTCTGGTAAATACGGGCAGGCGCAAATTTTTAATGCCTTTGTATAGCGAAATGATTAAAACGGAGGATGGAAAAAAGCGAGCCCTTGAAATCTACAAGAAGGCCAGGCCCAACTACCATTTTGTTTCCACCAACTCCATCGACGCTTTACTGAATGTTACCCCTTAACCGGGTTCAGGCTAAGCAACCACATCCACTTGTACCCCCCGTCTCTGAAAACCACAATCGAACGTAGCTATTGCACAACACTTTGGACAAATTTCTCTGTGTCTCTTAGTGTCTTGGTGCCTTTGTGGTTAACCATTATTCACCACGGAGGCACCAAGACACTAAGAGACACAGAGATTTTCGCCTATAAAATAAAAATACAAGCACATTCTTAAGTTTTTCAACACCCACAAGACCCTTCCGCCCAGTTAAAAATTAAGCAATGCCATAGACACCAAACTACAAAGCCCCACACCCACACCCAAACTTCACACCCACACTCTATTCATCCTTTGATTTCATTCATATAATCCATTTGAAAGCCAACCTTTTTGCCATTACCCATAGGTTTTTCATTTTTCATCTTCTGCTTGAGGTTGGTATTCCGAATTTCCGGGTAGCTCGATCCCATTAAATCCATGTCTATGGCGGTGAAAATACATTTTTCTATGAGCAATTTCAGCCAATCATCCGATATTACGTTATTGACGATATCTGTGAAAAGAAAGCTTAACTGTTGCGTGCCTTCTACGAAAAAGTGCTTTTCGCAGTTTACGATTAACCGGGCGATCAGGTAACCGGGGTCGTCGAGGCGGTTATATTTAATGGTATCAGCTAAAAAGTTATAAACCATTATCTGACCAAAGTATTTTCGTTCTGCTTTTTCTTTAACGTAATCACTTTTCATCACCTCATATTCATCATTGAAAGTGACTACATTAGTAGCCAGGGTAAATATCAGCATATCACTGCCCGCCTTCAACTGAAATTCATATTCATTTTTTTTAATAAGCTTTACGTCAATACTTTTATCGACCTTAACGATTTTGTCTTTTAGTTGGGTTGTAATAGTTTCGGCTTCCGATTTGAGTTTTTTAAAAACTTCCTGAACTGCCCGAAAAGCATTTTGCTTGACACAGGCTTTGGTTTTGAGTTTTTCAAAAATTTGTTCAAGTGCTTCTTCCTGACTTTGCATATATTTTGAAGGTTTGTCGCGTAGATAAGCAGGGCGAAGGGGATAAGGGAGCAGAAGTTCCGGAGGTTTTATTTATGGCCGGCTATAGAGTTCTTTTCACCTCTTTTTCTTCAAATCCTTCGATGACGTCACCCACCTTAATGTCATTGAAGTTTTTGATACTGACACCACATTCATAGCCAGACTTTACTTCATTTACATCATCTTTGAACCGCTTAAGCTGATCAATATCACCGGTATAAACCACAATACCGTCCCTGACTAATCTGATTTGATTATTTCTTTTTATATTACCGTCGGTAACATAACATCCCGCTACGGTACCTACTTTGGATATTTTGAAGACTTCCCTTACTTCAATGTTACCGGTTATCACCTCTTCGACTTTAGGAGCCAGTAGTCCCTCCATCGCATCTTTTACGTCATTAATGGCATCATAGATGACAGAATACAACCGTATCTCAATTTCTTCAGTCTCGGCTAACCGGCGGGCACCATTTGAGGGCCGAACCTGAAACCCCACGATTACCGCATCAGATGCAGAGGCTAATAACACATCGGATTCGGAGATTTGTCCTACTCCTTTGTGTATGATACTCACCTGTACTTCTTCTGTAGAAAGTTTTAACAGGGAATCGGACAAGGCTTCAACCGATCCATCCACATCACCTTTAACAATGACATTCAGCTCTTTGAAGCTTCCGATGGCAAGACGGCGGCCAATTTCATCCAGTGTGATATGCTTTTTGGTACGGATACTTTGTTCTCTGACAATTTGTTCCCTTTTGTTGGCAATTTCACGGGCTTCACGTTCAGTTTCCATGCCGTTGAGAATATCTCCGGCCTGCGGTGCCCCGTCGAAGCCAAGAAGTTGCACTGGTGTCGAGGGGCCTGCAATCTGAATCCGGTTGCCCCGGTGATCAAACATGGCCTTAACCCTGCCATAGTATGCCCCGGCCAGAATAATATCGCCGACATGGAGTTTGCCTTGTTGCACCAATACGGTGGTGACATAACCACGCCCTTTGTCAAGTGTAGCTTCGATAACGGTGCCGATAGCATTTTTTTCAGGGTTGGCTTTAAGTTCCAGCAGCTCTGCCTCCAGCAATACCTTTTCCAGCAGGTCGTTTACACCCTGACCGGTTTTAGCCGATATTTCCTGGCATTGATATTTTCCACCCCAATCTTCTACCAGTATATTGAAGTTTGAAAGTTCTTCTTTGATCTTGTCGGAATTGGCGTTGGGTTTGTCAATTTTATTAATGGCGATTACAATGGGCACTCCCGCTACTTGTGCGTGGTTGATAGCTTCTTTTGTCTGTGGCATTACGCTGTCATCTGCAGCAACTACGATAATAACCACGTCGGTAACCTTGGCTCCTCTTGCCCGCATGGCCGTGAAAGCTTCGTGCCCCGGAGTATCCAGAAAAGCAATGCGCTTTTCACTTTCGGTAACCACATCGTAGGCGCCAATATGCTGGGTTATACCTCCTGCCTCGCCTTCGGTAACCTTTGAACTTCTTATATAATCCAGCAATGATGTTTTGCCATGGTCGACATGACCCATAATGGTAACAATCGGTGCTCTCTCTATCAGATCTTCCTCGTTATCCTCCTCAAGCACTACGTCAACCTCTTCATCTGTGGTAGTAAAATCAACGTTGAAGCCGAATTCATCAGCTATAAATGTAATGGATTCGGCATCCAGCCTCTGATTAATGGACACAAACATTCCCATACTCATACAAGTGGAAATGACTTCGTTGACCGACACATTCATCAGCGTGGCCAGATCATTGGCAGATATGAATTCGGTGACTTTTAAAACCCTTGATTCTTCCTGGGCCTGCAGCATTTTTTCTTCCTTAGCTTCGGCAATAGCAGACCTCTTTTCCTTTCTGTACTTGGCCCTGCTTGCCCGACCAGACTCTTTACCTGTGCCACTCAGCTTGGCCAAAGTGGCTTTAATCTTTTCCTGTATTTCCTTATCGGAAGGATCCTCTTTGGTGATTCTTTTTCTTTCTACATCCTTACCTTTGAACCTGCCGCCACTATGCTGACCTTGAGGTTTGGGTTTGCCTTTGGAAGCGGTGTTGCTTACGGTGACCCTCTTTCTGGGTCTTTTCTTTTTTGCCTTCTCCTTTTCTTCATCCGAAGAGGCTACGGGTTGATCTTTTTTCTTGGACTTTTCCGATGGCAGATCGATTTTGCCTACAACCTTTAGTCCTTTTAAGGTGTCGGCTTTTGCTTTGATAACTTTCAATTCCTCTTCATCTAAATTCTCCTGGGCCGGCTTTTGTTCTGCTTCAGTTGCTTTAACTTCAGCTTCGGCTTTTTCTTCGTCCGTTCCGGATGTGGTTTCTTCATGACCGACCTCTTCTTTCAGGTCAGCCGGCACCTCTTCTGTTCCTTCCGTCACTGATTCCACTGCTGGTTTTTTTTCTGTCTCTGCCTCCTCCGCTTTTTGCCCTTCCAGGTCAATTTTACCTACAACCTTTATTCCTTTTAATTTCGGAGAAGAGGTTAATTGCTCTTCTTTTTCTTCCGGTTCCTTTGCCGGTGGTGAAGGCGGTACCTCTTTCTCTTTTTCTTCAGTGGCAGTATTACTATTACTGGTAGCCTCTACAGAGGAGATGCCTTTTATGAAGATCTCCTCTTCCTCTTCTTTTCCGACTACTTCTTCCGAATGATCCTGGTCAATGACAAAGTTGTCGGCATGCTTTTTACCAATGGTGAGACCTGAAGCTTCTTCCCTGTCCATAGCCGATGACTCAAATTCCTTGGCCAGCATGTTAAACTGCTCCATGGAAATCTTTGCATTAGGGCTATTTTCTACTTCAAAGCCTTTATCCTCGAGCGCCTCAATGATGGTATTTTTACCGACATTGAGCTTTCTCGCTACCTGACTAAGCCTCATCATTTTTTCATCTGCCATAATCAAATATGCCTCTTTTTTCTGATTTTAAAAAATTTATAAATTATTCGAATTCCTGATTTAAAATTTTGATGACATCTTCAATCGTTTCTTCTTCCAGATCTGTTCTCCTGGTCAAATCATCCATTGACAGCGCCAGAACGCTCTTAGCTGTATCCAGCCCGGTCTTCTTAAATTCGTCGATGACCCAGGCATCTATTTCATCTGAAAACTCTTCCAATACCACATCCTCTTCTTCATATTCATCCAACTCGCGGAAGACGTCAATTTCAAAACCCACCAGTTTACTGGCCAGTTTAATATTCTGTCCTCCCTTGCCAATGGCCAGTGACACCTGATCCGGTTTGAGGTAGACAGAAACCCTTTTATCTTCTGCATCGATCTTTAAACTACTAATCTTTGCCGGGCTCAACGAACGTGAAATATAAAGGTCCATGTTATCGGTAAAATTGATAACGTCTATATTTTCATTTTGCAACTCCCTGACGATGCTGTGTATTCTGGAGCCTTTCATCCCAACACAGGCACCTACCGGATCGATGCGGTCATCGTAGGATTCGACAGCCACTTTGGCGCGTTCACCTGGTTCTCTTACGACCTTTTTGATGGTAATCAAACCATCATATACTTCCGGTACCTCGCTTTCAAACAGTCTTTCAAGAAAAACAGGTGACGTTCTGGACAGAATGATCCGGGGGTTGCCATTCATCATTTCCACCCTATGCACAATAGCCCTCACCGACTCCCCCTTTCTGTACCGGTCTTTATGTATTTGTTCAGGTTTAGGCAGGATGACTTCATTGCCTTCAGCGTCTATTAAAAGTACTTCCTTGCTTAGAATCTGATATACTTCGGCCAGGATGATTTCCCCCACAAGTTCTTTATACCGGTTAAAAAGATTGTCTTTTTCCAGATCCTTGATTTTCTGAATAAGTGTTTGCCTGGCGGTCATCACGGCCCTGCGCCCAAAGTCCTCCAACTTGACTTCTTCGGCCACTTCCTCGCCAATTTCAAAATCCGGCTCTATTCTACGGGCATCAGACAGACTGATTTTATCATAATCCCAGATGTCTTCCGAGTTATCATCGACAATTTCCCTGAATCGCCAGATTTCCAAATCCCCCTTGTCAGCATTGATGATGATATCGAAGTTGTCGTCGGTTTCAAATTTCCTTCGGATCATCGTTCTGAAAACATCCTCAAGTATCCGAATCATGGTTGGTCTGTCAATGTTCTTGTTTTTGGCAAACTCAGCAAAATTCTCTATTAAAGTTCCTGCATCCATTTTTTTTACTTAAATGAGACTAAAACATTTGTTTTTTTAATATCAGAAAAATTGATCTCGGTTTCGACATATGCTATTTTTCTGCTTTTCCCTTTTTGTTCTGTATTAACAACAATCGAATGGTCACCTACCTGCACTAGTTTCCCTGTTTTTTCATTGTTGTCATTTAACAAAACCCTTAATCTTCTTCCTATATTTTTCAAATACTGCCTCCTGAATTTTAGCGGGTAATCCAGGCCCGGAGAAGAGACTTCCAAGGTGAAAGCATCTTGAACCAGTTCCTTTTCCTCAATAACTTCTCCTATTCTGCGGCTTAACTTTGCACACTGATCGATGTTTAATCCGTCATCGCTGTCGATCAGCACTTTCACCTTTTTAGGCCCTTTGTCAGCAGAAATGTCAATATTTACTAAAAATAAGGACTCATTATCAAGATTATCCAAAACTATTTTTTCTAATTCCCGTCTAATTTCCATTAAAACAGTTTATTTTTCTCATATGAAAAGAGGGGACTAAAGTCCCCTCATACTGCTTAATTTCGGTTTCTAACGCAAAGTTAAGGTAAAAATACATTAATTCAAACAAATCACTAATTTGCAATCAGTTAACCTAAGACCCTGTCATTTATTCAAGTGCAAATCAGGATATTTGCCGGAACGATATTTAAACTGTTTGCCGACTATTTTACTAAATTTACCCCATGTTAAAAGACTTGAGAGTATATAATACCCTTACCAAACAGAAAGAACTTTTTGAGCCGATTAACCCACCCTATGTCGGTATGTACGTATGTGGCCCTACGGTTTACAATGATGTTCATATCGGTAACATGAGAACATTTTTAAGCTTTGATGTCATTTACAGATACCTGCTGTTTTTGGACTATAAGGTGAGATTTGTACGTAACATTACCGATGTGGGCCATTTGGAGCGGGATGCGGATGATGGTGAGGATAAAATAGCCAAGAAGGCCAAACTGGAAAACCTTGAACCTATGGAAATTGTGCAACGCTACACACTTGGTTTCAGAGAGGTGGCCGACCAACTGAATATGTTGTCTCCCAACATAGAGCCTTGTGCCACAGGGCACATCGTAGAGCAAATTAACCTTACCGGCAAACTATTGGAAAAAGGCCTGGCCTATGAGGTAAATGGTTCCGTCTATTTCGATGTAAGCAAATACAATGAAGACCATAACTATGGTGTACTGTCGGGCAGGATCATAGAAGATTTGATTGCCGGTAACCGTGATTTGGATGCGCAGGATGAAAAGCGCAACAAGATAGATTTTGCGCTGTGGAAAAAGGCTACGCCATCGCATATTATGCGCTGGGATTCTCCCTGGGGCAAAGGTTTTCCCGGTTGGCATCTCGAATGTACAGTCATGAGTACTAAATATCTGGGGAACTCATTTGATATACATGGTGGAGGAATGGATCTGAAATTCCCACATCACGAATGCGAAATTGCACAATCTGTAGGGGCTACCGGTCAACAACCTGCAAAATACTGGATGCATACTAATATGCTTACGGTAAATGGACAAAAAATGAGTAAATCGTTGGGCAATTCGTTTTTGCCAGCACAGCTTTTTACAGGTGATCACCCACTCCTGGAGGAAGCCTACAGCCCTATGACTGTTCGTTTTTTTATTTTACAATCGCATTATTCCAGCACCCTTGATTTCTCAAATGAAGCGCTTAAGGCAGCAAAAAAAGGGTATAAAAAGTTAATTAATGGCTTAAAAGTGCTGAGGAGTCTTGATTATTGTGAGGAACCTGAAACGGTACCCAATAAGAAAGTTATCGACCAGGTCAATCAGCTATGTGATAATTGCTACCGTGCGATGAATGATGACTTTAACACAGCCCTGACCATTGGCCATTTGTTTAACTTACTGAAAAAGATCAACTCTTTACATACCCAAAACCTCAAATATGCCGAGCTTGGGGAAGAGGTATTTGACCGTATGAAAAGAACCTACCGGACATTCGTAGTCGATGTTCTGGGCCTGAAAGAGGAGCAGCCAGATGTTTTGATGGGACTTACGCAATCGCTCATCGATATCTACAAAGAGGCCAAACGCAACAAGGAATTTGACACGGTAGATAAGATCAGGGCTGATTTTAAGTCACAGGGACTCATTATTAAAGACATGAAAAATGACATTTCCTGGGCGTATGAAGAATAAAAGTAGTGGTGATTTACCTTTAAGCTTATGAGATTTGTTAATTGGGGAATAGTGCTTTTGGTTATGGTTGCAGTTTTGGTGGCTTGTGATTCGGATAAAAAAGCCGAAAATAAGCATTCTCCCGAAAACGAAAAGCAACCTGAAATCGCGATTCCTGATTTTAGCGCAGATTCGGCATATCATTTTATAGAAAAGCAAATAAGCTTCGGCCCCCGTGTTCCTAATCGACCAGCGCACAAAGCATGTGCTGCGTACCTTGTTGAGACGTTGAGCAATTATACCCCTCAGGTTATAGAACAGCACTTTGAGTCGACCGCCTATGATGGTACGAATTTGTCGCTGAAAAACATTATAGCCAGTTTTAACCCTGATAAGAACAAAAGAGTATTGCTTGCCGCCCATTGGGATACAAGGCCGTTTGCTGACAATGATTCCATAGATACTGACCGACCCATCATAGGTGCTAACGATGGGGGAAGTGGGGTCGGGGTTTTACTGGAGATAGCCCGGCAACTCCACCTGAATACCAATTTTGATGTCGGTGTCGATATTATTCTATTTGACGGGGAAGACTACGGAGTGCCGGCCAATGAAAAAGGTTTTAGAAATGTCCCGTATGGTGGCTTTTGCCTGGGGTCTCAATATTGGTCCAAAAACAAACATGTTCCTAACTATTCTGCTTACTATGGTATATTGCTCGATATGGTTGGTGCCAGGGGTGCTAAATTTTATCAGGAAGGTTTGTCCATGAATAGTGCTCCCAGTATTGTCAGAAAGGTTTGGGACTACGGACAAAGTCTTGGGTATGGTGATTACTTTATCTCTCAAAAAAGCGAGGAGATTTTAGATGACCACAAATTTGTCAATCAATGGGCTAATATTCCCATGATCGATATTATTGAATACGACCCGTCTACAAAGAATTATTTTGGCAAATACTGGCATACTCACCAGGATAATATGGATTTGATTGACAAAAATACGCTCAAAGCAGCTGGGCAGACGGTGCTTAAATTGGTTTATATGGAATGATGGAGGGGGGATAATTGATAATTGACAGTTAACGATTGACAATTGTCAATTAGCCGGAACCCCATTATCTTGTTGTTTAGTTCTCTGTTTTGACGGGTGGCGTGATGCCCAGTTTTTGTAAAACGAGATCTGAAATATTATCTTCCTCTCTGGCATCGAGGAGAATGGCGGCACCGCCAATGTCTGAGCTGAAGATGTGGGTGTAGCCGGCTTCTTTTCTTACCTCTTTAATGGCTTTTTCGATTTTTTCGTAAGCTGGTCTTAAAAGGTCCACTTGTTTTTTCTGCATAGCCTGCTCTGCTTCCTGCTGAAATTGGTTTAAATTGGTTTGCATACTTTGTAGATCTCTTTCCTCGGCCTGGCGGGCTACGTCAGTCATGTTGGCCCCATTTTGTTGATAGGCAGCAGCTCTTTTCTGAAACTCATCGACTTTGGCCTGGATTTGATTCCTCAGTTGCGTCTGATAATCTTCGAGGTCTTTTTGAATAGATTTAGCCTCAGGCAACTGACTTAAGATATACTCAACATTGGTGTAGCCAATTTTTAATTGTTCTTGCGCCTGAACCGAAAAATCAAACATAAAAAAAACAAACAGCGCAATTATTATCTTTTTCATCATATTATAAAATTAACTTTATTCAATTGGTTTCTTCCTGTTTCTGACCAATTCCCAATTCTTCCAGCACATTTTCCGTGAAATCATAGATGGGATCGGTATAAATCATTATTAAATCTCCTGATTTATCAAAAATCATTTGTAACCTGTTTTGTTTAGCTACTTTTTCAGTGGCTTTAAAGACTTTTTCCTGCAATGGTTTAATCAATTCCTTTCTTTTTAAGAAGAGTAACCCCTCATAACCGAACACTTTATTGTGGTACGCTTTCACCTCGTTTTCTTTTTTCTTTATATGATCTATTCTTTCTTCCCTCATATCACGGGTAAGTAACACTTCTTCAGCTTTGAGCTTATTATATAAAGATTCTATCTCCTTTTGTTTATTTTGAATCTCCTCCTGCCATTGCATGGAAATTTTATTGATTTCGGCCTGCGCTTCGTTGTACTCAGGCATTTGGTTCAAAATAAAATCGCTATCTACATAACCGAATCTTTGACCATGAGCCGAAATCAGGCTTGCAAAGGTAAAAAAAGAAAAGAGGAAAAAACAGATAAAACTAATTTTTATCATAATTATCTAAGCTGTTGCCCAATGGTAAAGTGGAACTGCGGGCCGCTTCTTTCGGTTCGGCCCGGAAGGGTATCAAAACCATAAGCCCAGTCAATACCGATCAGACCAAATGCCGGCATAAAGATTCTGGCTCCGACACCGGCCGATTTGTAAAGATTGTTAATGTTAAAATCCCTGTATTCATCCCAGTTGTTGCCTGCTTCGCCAAATCCGAGCACATAGATAGTCGCAGATGGATTCAGTGATACAGGATACCTTAGTTCAAAAATAAACTTATTAAACACCACACCACCCCTGATTTCATCAGGCTCCAGCAAACCGCTGGTGGCCTGGAAGTTTGGTGGCGTTACCGTATTGTCTTCATAACCTCTTAGTCCGATGATATCATTACCGATCAGAAAGTTTTGCCCACCGAGGCCGGCACCACCCATTACAAATCTTTCAAATGGTCCGATTCCCGCTTTGCGGGTATAAGACCCGATAAAACCTAGGTGTGCCCTGGATTCCAATACCAGGTTTCCGGCAATTTGTGTGTAAAACTTGGCATCGAACATCCATTTATGAAATTCTACCAAGTTGTACCTCGTAGCGTTGTCAGCATTTTCATAGTCAATGTCATTAAACACAGAATAAGGCGGTGTCAGGCTCATACTTAATGATAAGGAAGAGCCTGTGGTGGGATACATGGTGCTTGGACCGGCGCTGTTTCTTGCTATGGTGGTATTAAATGTCAGGTTATTGGAAATACCGGTGGAAAAGCCCAGTTGAGAACCGAAATTATCAAGGTTATAAACGAAATAATTGAGAGAGTTTGAAATAAAGAAGAAATCGTCGGGCCACCTTAACCTTCTGCCCAGGCTTACCGAGATGCCGGTCAGTTTAAGAGAGCCATTGAAATCATTCAAACCCCGTGGAAAGACAAGCTCTCCGTTACTGTCCCTGATTGGATTACCATCTTCATCGGTTTCAAAGGTCCTTACACGCTGAATAGAACGAGTGAGGTTAATCGTAAATGCATTCGGTTTTTTGCCACCCAGCCAGGGTTCGGTAAAAGTAAAGGAATAATTTTGGAACGCACGGCCGTTGGCCTGAACCCTTAAGGCCAGCTTTTGACCATCGCCCACAGGCAAGGGGTGCCACTTGGAACGGTCGGTAATATTTTTAATAGAGAAATTGTTGAAAACCAGACCCAGGGTACCCACAAAGCCAAAAAAGCCACCCCAACCTCCCGAAAGCTCGATCTGATCGCTCGGTCTTTCCACTACGGTGTATTCAATATCTACTGTCCCGTCAGCGGGATTGGGTATGGGCTGCATACCAATCTGCTCCGGGTCAAAATATCCTAATTGTGCAATTTCTCGGTTGGTCCTGATCAATTGTTCTCTGCTGAATTTTTGCCCTGGTAAGGTTCTGATTTCTCTGAGTATAACGTGGTCGTTGGTCCTGTCATTACCTTTAACGATCACTTTATTTATAGTGGCTTGTGTGCCTTCATGGATTCGCATTTCCACGTCGATGGAATCATCTTCAATTCTCACCTCAACCGGATCTATGGTGAAAAACAGGTAACCGTTGTCAAGGTATAAAGAACTCACATCGGCGCCTGTCGGGTTGTAATTAAGTCTTTTATTGACCAATTCGAGGTCGTACACATCTCCTTTATTGATCCCCAGAATACGGCCCAACGTATTGTCATTGTATACATAATTCCCGCTCCATATGATGTCCCTGAAATAATATTTTTTCCCCTCTTCGACTTCGAATTTGACGTTGATGGTTTTGCTGCTATGGGTATAGACCGAGTCTGTTACGATTCTTGCGTCCCGGTAGCCTTTGGAATTGTAAAATTCTATCAAAGCTTTCTTGTCATCCTCATAATCGGATTTGATAAACTTCGACCCGCTAAAGAAATTTAACTTGAAATTATCGTTGATAAAACCCTTCACCTCTTTTCCACTTACTTTCACTGTAGAGCCGGCAAAATTCTTGATTTTATCTTTGTTCAGGCTGAATAACTCACCAAAGACAGTCTTGAAAATACCGATTCTGGGGTGTTCTTTGGTAGATTTGAGTTTTTTCTTGAGTTTGCCCTCACTGAAATTGTTGTTGCCTTCAAAGTAAATCCTGTTGATCTTTACCTTGCTACCCTTATTGACATCAACCAAAATTTGTACAGCGTTGAAGGCGAGCGTGTCTTTGATTCTGGTAACTTTTACTTCCGTATTGAGAAAGCCTTTTTCTACAAAGTGTTTTTTTACGGTTAACTCTGTATTTTTTAAGATAGCATCAGTGAGTACCCTTCCCCTGATGAGCTTGATATCATCGTCCAGTTCCCCTTCCTGGGTTTTATTGACCCCTTTATAAATAATTTTCGATAACCTTGGCCGCTCTGTCAGTTCAATTCTCAGGCTTATTTTCCCATTTTCGATTTTAGTAGCATATATACCCACATTACCCATCAGTCCCTGCCCCCATAGTTTTTTGATAGCATTGGAAATATCGTCACCGGGTATTTTCACTTTATCTCCAACTTTTAAACCGGACAAAGATATCAAGGCATTGTGATCGAGGTATTCTACACCGGTTACTTCAATGTCGGCAATTTCATACTGTTTCGGAGTAGAATAGCTTATTGGGTCATTAACACGATTCCTGTTATCATTTTTATACCTGATTTGCGCTGGCAGCAGGTTAACCGCGCAGATACAGATAATGCCGAGTATAATTTTTTTCATAGGGTCTAAGAATTCACCTGTTCGCTAATTTTCCCAAATCTTCTTTCTCTTTTTTGAAAAGACAATATGGCCTGATACAAATGTTCCCTTCTAAAATCGGGCCATAAAAGGTCTGTCATATACAATTCGGTATAAGCAATCTGCCATAAAAGGAAATTACTTATTCGCATTTCGCCGCTGGTTCTTATCAATAACTCCGGGTCGGGTATTGTGTTTGTGTTGAGATAGTTTGAAAAAAGGTGTTGATCAATATTGTCAATGCTGATTTTTTCATTTTTAACATCGATAGCCAAACTTTTTGCAGCCTGCAACAGTTCCCACCTTCCGCTGTAATTCAAGGCAAGAATAAGCTTCAGGCCGGCGTTATCTTTGGTAATCTCCATGGCTTCTTTCAGGTTTTTCAGGCATTTTTGAGGGAGGTTATCGATATCACCTATGGCTAGTAACCTTACGTTATTATCCATCAGGGTTTTGATTTCGTTCTTTATGGTAAAAACCAGCAGGTCCCACAGCCCTTGTACCTCGTCTTTTGGTCTTGACCAGTTTTCAGTCGAAAACGCGTACAAGGTCAGGTATTCAATGCCTAATTCCGCGCAGCCTTCTGTTGTCTCCCTGACCGCTTTGATAGCATTTTTATGACCAAAAAGCCTTGCTGCACCTTTATTTTTTGCCCAGCGCCCGTTGCCATCCATGATTACAGCTATATGCCGCGGTAATTTGCTTAAGTCGATCTTTTCTTTCATCCCAGCATTAAGGTGCAAAATTAATTTGTAAGGTACAAAATAGCTATTTTATTTTAAAAATAATGCAAGTTTCTTTGACTAATTATAATCGTAAGGACATATAATAGGGTAAAAAGCGTAGCTTACCGAAACACCCACAAAATAATAGGTATCCTTGTCATGGGGGTTCCCGTATTGGTAATTTTTAGTATTTGGAATGGCTTCGGAGATGTTATCCAGGTAATCAAAAAAAGTTTTTCTCGCTCCGAACTCAAAATTCAGGTTCCAGTTTCGGTTGATTTTGTATTTAATACCTACTCCGAAAGGGATTACGGGTTGAAACGTACTATATTCGAATGGTGATTCATCCTGGCCAAAGAAGGTAAAAAAGCCGGCACCGGCGAAAAAATACGGAGAGAAATTGATCGCGGAATGCGGATCTTTATAATCCAGAAAATTATATTCCAATGTTACCGTAGGCTCAATAATAAAAATATCAAATGATGCATCGCGGGCTACGGCAAATGCGTCGAATGGATTTTCGTCACTGCCTTGTAATTTGCCCAGTGTTGCGGTATATCGTAAACTAATTGCATCGCTGAGATTGTTTCTGTAATAGATCAGGCCTCCCAGGCTGTTTTCGGTGATTTGATAATTCCTGATCAAATCCCCTGTATAGGATAACCCCCCCAATCCTGCTCCAACCTCTGATTTCTGGGCATACCCCGTTGCCCCGACCAATAGCAGAATAATAAAAACAGGAAAACCCATCCGGAGTTTTCCCAGGTTAAAATGCCTTATAATTTTATTCACTAATTTAAATTATCTGTATTTTGCACCTCCAAACAAAGACCCTCCAAAAATATATGTTAGCTTAAGACTGGTGACAATATAAATATCGTCATCTCCTGAATTACCCCGTATGTTGAAATCGCCGGGTTGTCCGTACCCGGGGATAATATTGTAGGTTCTGCCATCTGCCCCGACATAAGAAGCGGTACGTGAAACAATTTCAGCAACATTAGGATTTGTTAATTCCCTCGGATTACCGGAATTCACATCATTTACCTCACGGGACCTGTCCGACATGGCGCGGGCCAAATCACTGTTTAACAGACCCAGGTCAACATAGCTGCCACTAACATCATCTATATGATCAAAGAACAAGTGTCTGTACCCCACTTCCAGTTCGAGATCTATGGCCTGACTCAGTCTGTATCTTACCCCCAATCCCACTGGAATAGCAAATTGTACATTACTGTAGGTACTAACGCCACTCCCCTCGCTATATTGTCCTTCTGTTCCCAGGGGTTCGAGATCCACCCATTGGCCTGCTTCGGCAAGGGGGCTGCCGGTGTTGACGTCTGTTTCGGGCACCAGCCCCTGCGGATTATGATGTAAAACTGCCACGCCGGCGAAAACATAGGGTACGAAATTCGAACGGGTTACAAAAGTTCCGTAGCTGGGGATAAGGTCGAATACGCCGGAAACCGAAAATTCTAATATATCGTTACGAAACTGCAGATTTCGTACATATCTGAATCTGGCATTCTCGTCGTTAGGGTCGGCAGAATCAAAATCAGATCCTTTTAACCGGCCAAACAGAAGTCCCCCCCTGACCGAGACACGTGGCAATACCTTTCTCTGAATCGAGACACCGATTCCAGGACGGGTGAAAGAGATGTCGGTGCTGGCAATGGATGATTTTGGTGCCAGGTCACCAAAATAGTTCATTGAACTGATATGAAAGGTGACAGAATTATAGGCCCGCCGTCCAAATGGTGAGGAAACACTACCCCTGTAGCTGGAAATCTGACGGCTTTTTGACCGGATTTTCCGGCTTTTAGGCCTGTGTTGAGCATAAACATAGGTTTCTGCAAACAGGAAGAACCCCAGGAGCAACAGAACCAAACTTATTTTTCTCATCTTTAGTTAAAGTTAAAGTCAATAGGAACAAGCCGGGTCTGATCCAGGCTAAAGCGTAAAGTGATTACAATACCGGTAAAAATAATAATATTTTACTTAAATAATAGTGAATCGCCGAATGTGTGCAGGATTTAATATAGCGGAAGAAACGAGGCAAAGCCGTTAGCCCAAATTCTTACGTATATGATGTTCAATTACTTAAGCGCACACAAAAATAATTAATAGCGCGCGCTTCCGTAGCTGTTGCACAAAGATTTTTCGAAAATAATGAAAGCGCGCACGTTTGAGTGTAACCTGCCAAGGCTGAAAGCTTGGCAGATGAAACGGTAACGCGTGCTCATCGTAGAGAAGGCACGCGTTTCCTCCGCTAAACGCGCGCCAGCTTCTTTCGCTTCTTTTGTTATGCGATGCGCAACAGCCATGGATGCTCGCGCCATAAGCTGTTTTTTCTTCAACTGACGGCTGTGCCCTCGAGGGGGCAGGGGGTGTCATGAAACATGAAGCCAGTTAACATTCTTCATCCAATGGTGACAACCAACCTGATTAAACAAACACTGGCCTGAATCGCGTAGTAGCCATAATGCGACGCTGTCAGGAAGTTAACATGAGCTATCCGTCGCAAGCAGAAACGCGAGGGGGGAGCTGCCGTTCATTTTTACGTGATATTTTGGTAACCGGAAGCTATGAAAAGTGATTACCGGTATTTCGCCTTACCAAATATTGAACTACCAAGAATGTAAGTCAGCTTAATATTGGTAATAATATAAATGTCGTTATCAGCAGAATTGCCCCTGATGTTGGTGCCGTTTGCAAAGCTGCCATAACCTCTAATCAGATTATTGGCATCCCTGTTGTCAGAGATTTCAGCTACCAATGGGTTAGTCAGGTCGCGGGCCTGGCCTGACTCAACGTCTACCAGTTCCCTGGAGCGGTCTGACATAGCCCTTGCCAGGTCGCTGTCAAGCGTGTTGAGGTCTACATAACGGCCACTTACATCGTCAAGGTGATCAAAGAAGAGGTGACGGTAACCGATTTCAAAGCTTATGTCAAATGATTGGTTCACCATGCATCTTAAACCAATACCAACTGGTATGGCTATTTGAATTTTACTGTACGTTTCTACCACACTACCTTCGGTATGTTGTCCCTCCGTTCCCAGTGGTTCCAGGGCTACCCATTTTCCGGCATCTTCCAAAGGCTGCCCGGAATTAACATCGGTTTCAGGGACAAGACCCTTTGGATTATGATATAAAACTGCCAACCCGCCAAATACATAGGGTGTAAGGACAGGGCGACCGAGAAAAGTGTTGTAATTTGGTGTAATATCTATCACACCCTGGGCAGAAAACTCAAAAATATCGTTTCTAAATTGTAGATTTCTCACATATCTGAATCTGGAAAGCTCATCGTCAGGACTGGCAGATTTGAAGTCTGAGCCCTGCAGACGTCCATAAATCAGTGAACCTCTGATCCAGTACCGGGAGGCTACCTTACGTTCTAAATGTAAGCCGAAGCCCGGCCTTGTAAAAGAAATGTCAGTACTGGCTGCATTGGACTTTGGGGCGAGGTCTCCAAAGTAGTTTAAAGCATTCATACTAAATCCTATGGTTGTAAAGGCTTTTTTGCCAAATCCGCCTGCAAAGCCGCCTCTGTAGTTGGCAATGCGTTTGTTTTGGGCCCTTATTTGTCTGGTTCTGGATTTGGACTGAGCCATTACTTCATATTCGGCTATAAAAAAAAGGGTAAGCAATACTAGAACAGGTAACGTCTTTTTCATAATCTCCACCAAATTAATCTTGCTTGAGGTACAATAATTCTTTACTTGAGCAAAGAACCCAAGTATTCCGATTTATTAAAAACCAATAATAGTTAATTCCTGACGTCCAGGCCCCAGTTGAGTTTTTGACGTAAGTTATCGAAGAAATTATAACCGTCCAGCTTAACGAGCTTTACGCTAAATTGTTCCTTTTTGACAGCCAGTTGAATGGAGGCATCGACTGTATAGGATCTGGAGTCCAGTGAAACCAGGAAATTTTTGCTACGCCCCTCAATTTCAAAGGAAATGACACTTTTATCTGAA
Source organism: Agaribacillus sp. DX54 (assembly GCF_056858335.1). Classification (NCBI taxonomy): domain Bacteria; kingdom Pseudomonadati; phylum Bacteroidota; class Cytophagia; order Cytophagales; family Splendidivirgaceae; genus Agaribacillus; species Agaribacillus sp. DX54. The sequence continues at coordinate 50,425 of NZ_JBXEQE010000012.1, read as the reverse complement.
ACAATCATTGGCCGAACATTCAAATTGTGAGGGCTCACCGGGGTGATAATGAAGTTGTTGGATTGTGGTAATACCAGTGGGCCTCCGCAGCTTAAGGAATAACCGGTAGATCCGGTAGGTGTGGAAACGATCAATCCATCTGCCCAGTATGAATTCAGATATTCCCCGTCTATGTAGGCATGAACTACGATCATGGAGGAAGTATCTTTTTTAAGAATGGTCATTTCATTTAAGCCGAAATTCAGGTCATCAAAAATATCCCTGTCCGCGATCAGGTGTATTAAGGAACGCTGGTCTATTTTATAGTAATCCTTATACAAAGCTTCTATGGCATTGCTGATCCGGTCACGGGGCGTGGTGGCCAGAAAGCCAAGCCTGCCCATATTAATGCCTAAAATGGGTGTTTCAAGGGACCCGACATGTGTTACTGCTTCGAGCAGCGTGCCATCACCGCCTACTGAAACCATAAAGTCAACCTCCGATAAATCGTCCTTTAGCTGATAGGTATCGTATTTTCCTGTTTTAATTCCAGAGCAGGCCAATCGGTTATGAAAATACCCGGATACCAGCAAATCGGCTTTTTTCAGGTTTAGTTCATTAAACAAGCCCTGGATATATGTTACACTGTCTTCATTGAACTTTCTGCCATGGATAGCTATTTTCATTGTCAAATGTTTGTCCCGTTTGTAAAGGCAGTTAAATGTGGATAAAAGAATTTACATTTCCAGGTATTTCATTAATATATCCAGTCTTTCCTGCTCGGTGGCCGTATGTTTGGTTTCGTGGAATCTGGCAATAATCTTATACCCAAACCGCTCCAGGGTAGCGGTTATGTGAGATAGATCTGTTTTATTGATTTTTATGGTAAGTTTGATTTTGTTGGGGTCTAATAGGTCATTGGTGATCCAGGCACTCAGTATTTTCGCGCTTTCGGCTTCGATCAGGCGGCTGACTTCAGCCAGTGAATAATCTATTTGATTTAATGATAATACAAAAATCCCGCCTGCACTCTGCACGGCCGCCGTCTGGGCGAATACCGCTATGGTATCTTCTATGTTGATTACCCCGTGATATTGACTATCTTCATCCAACACGGCAATGATTTGTGCCTTGTTGTCTGAAGCTATTTTGATGACATCGTAGATATGCTGGTGAAAATATACAAAGCATTTTTCCCCTTCCAGGTTAAATTCCTCTATGTTTTTGTCGAGATTGTTTTCTTCTAATATAATGTTTTCCGATATCAACCCCTTATAATAGCCGTTTTCCAAAACCGGTAACTGGTTGGTCCTTAACTCTTCCATCCATTTCAGCGCCTTCGATGCCGGATCAGTCATCTTCAGTGGTGGAATCATCTGGTTTATTATCTCTATCGCTATCATAACTAATCTGGATAACCTGATCTTTTAACTATCCTAATCAAAAACTTTGCCATCATACTTCCACCTTTTCTTCTATAAATTCCTCAATAATATCGTTGAACTTATCCGGATGTTCCATCATCGGCGCATGACAGCATCGGTCAATAAACTTTAATTTTGAATTTGACAACAACCTGTTGAATTCGTGTGCGACCATTGGCGGGGTGATCGTATCATTCAAACCCCAAATCAGCAAAGCAGGGGTTTTTATAGAAGGAATTTCAGTAGCCATATTATGCCTCTGGGCAGATTTGGCAATGGCCACGATTTTCAGGCACTTGGGAACACTTTTGGTGATGGCAAACACCTCATCGATCAATTCTTTGGTAGCCGTTTTCGGGTCATAGAAGGTATACTCTACCCGCTCTTTGATGTAATCATAGCTGCCTCTTCTCGGAAATGACCCGCCCATAGAGTTTTCAAACAATCCTGAACTTCCGGTTAGCACCATTTTTTTAACATTTCCCTGATGTTTTAGCGTGTAAATAAGGGCAATGTGCCCACCTAGGGAATTGCCCATAAGAATCACATCTTGGAGATCGAACGTGTCTATGAACCCCTCGAGGTATTCAACAAGCCCATTCAGTTTTGCCTCCCTCACCGGCATCTCATAAATGGGAAGCATGGGAATAATCACCCTGAAGTTTTGTCTAAACTTGTTAATAACACCCTCCCAGTTACTTAACGCACCGAATAAACCATGAAGCAACAAAACGATCCGCCCACTACCTTCATCAATGTACTGGTAAGGCCCTGATTTTTTTAAATGGTAATCTGCTTTCATGATCCAACCTATAAATTGTCGTCTTTGCAAAATAACAAAAATTAAAAGATAATCAATTCAGAATACCTTTAATTCTGTCATAATATTTTCCCGGTATCACTATAAAACATTGGAAACAAGTGCGTTAAGAAATTATGCCGATGGGGGTTCGATAAGGTCTTTGATGACTGCTATCAGATCACCTGTAAAAGGAATGAAAGAGGAGATCACCTCTATGGTTTTCGGCCCCAGTGGTTCAATGTACGGATAGATGAAAGATGCCTGCTGTGTTTCTTCCGGTATCCGGAATCCAACCAGGTGGGTTAACCACAAAAGTATGCTCACAGCAATGCCCCATTTCAAGACGCCCAACAGCGCCCCTGCGAAGTTATCGAGGCTTCCAAGCAGTGTGAGATCGAGTGCTTTTTTAATGGTTCTCCCCAGCAAATTAATCAGCACCAGAATAATCAAAAAGATCAATATAAAGGCAATGTATGGGACCAAATGGCTGAAATTGCCAAAATGCGTATTTAAATATGCAATCCCCGTATGCAGTAATTTAAATCCTCCGATGACAGCAATGACCAGCGCTGCTATACCGATTACTTCGATCAACAGCCCTTTTTGAAAACCCCTGAAAGCCCCGATCAGCAGGATAATCAGCAATATGACATCGAGGGTATTCATCATTTATGTCCCTGTAAGCATGGCCTTTACCAGTGTGGAGATGGTCTTGCCGTCAGCCTTGCCGGCCAGCTTTTTGGTAGCTGCCCCCATTACCTTGCCCATGTCCTGAGGGCCAGCCGCACCTAACTCAGCGATGAGGGCCTTTAATGTTTCCCTTAATTCCTCCTCAGACAGTTGCTTGGGCAGGTAGCGGTTTATGACTTCCAGTTCCAACAGCTCCTTATCTGCCAGTTCATCCCTTCCTTTTTCCCTGTAAAGTTCGGCTGAGTCCTTTCTTTGCTTTGCAGCTTTCATCAGTAATTTCATTTCCTGATCCTGTGACAAGGCATGTTGAGCGCCTTTTTCAGTCTCAGCCAACAAAATCAAGGATTTAATACCCCGCAATGCCGTTAACTCATCTTTTTGTTTGGCCAACATTGCTTTTTTTATATCGCCTTCGATTTGCTGCTTTAAACTCATATGTGCTTACTTTATGTATTAATTATTAACTTGCAGGCAAAGTTATACATTTTTTGAAAAGTAATGACCAAGCTTAGTGTTAATGTAAACAAATTTGCTTCGTTAAGAAATGCCAGAGGTGGAAATAATCCTAATCTGGTAAATGTGGCTAAAGACTGTGAAGCTTTTGGTGCACAGGGCATTACAGTTCATCCAAGGCCCGATGAACGTCATATTACCTATCAAGATGTGATGGATTTACAGCAAGTGGTGACCACAGAGTTTAATATCGAGGGCTACCCTGACAAGCGTTACCTGCAAATCATAGAGAAAGTCAGACCTGTACAAGCCACCCTGGTTCCCGATGGACCCGATGTTTTAACTTCAAATGCTGGTTGGGATACGGTCAGAAACGCTTCATTACTGAAGGAAATTGTCAGTGAGTTAAAAAAGTTAGACGTCAGGGTGTCGTTATTTGTAGATCCTGCTATCAGGCAGGTGGAGGGGGCGGTAGCGGCAGGTGCCGATCGTATTGAATTGTATACCGAACCCTATGCTGCGAATTTTGCAGGTTGTAAGGAAGCCGCGGTGGCGCCATATGTAAAGGCTGCCGGCAAGGCCAGGGAACTGGGGATTGCGGTCAACGCCGGCCATGATCTGGATTTATATAATCTTCATTTTCTGAAAAAGCAGATCCCCTTTTTAGCGGAAGTGTCCATTGGTCATGCCCTGGTCTGTGATGCGCTTTATTATGGCCTGGAAAATACAATTCAAATGTATCTCAGGGAATTAAATAAATAATAAATACTACCAATGCCTTTATTTTTTAGAGAAGCGGGGAGCGGACCGCAGGTAATTATTTTACATGGTCTTTTCGGATCCTCTGACAATTGGCTTAGTATAGCCAAGACGTTGGCCACTGATTATCAGGTAATATTACCCGACCTGAGAAATCATGGACAGTCTTTCCATAACGAAGCCTTCGATTACCGGTCTATGAGTACCGATTTGCTTGACTTTGTTCAAGCGCATAATATCATCGATCCGGTCGTACTGGGCCATTCACTGGGAGGCAAAGTGGCTATGAATTTTGCCGTGCGTAACCCCTCGATGATTGATAAGCTGATTGTCGTAGACATCGGTCCCGGAGCATATGCTGTTCATCATCAGCAAATTTTAAAGGGGTTGAACAGCATCGATTTAGGTAAAGTGAAATCACGGAAAGACGCCGACAGTATGTTGTCGGTGTATGTACCTGAGCCGGGCATCAGGCAGTTTTTGCTTAAAAATTTAGGCAGAAACGGTGATGGGGCATTTACATGGAAGTTAAACCTGCCGGTGATTACCAGGGAAATTGAAAAAGTAGGAGAACCGTTACAGGGGGAAGCCAGTTTTTCAAAACCTTCACTTTTCATCAGAGGTGGCCGATCGGATTATATACAAAATGGAGATATTCAGTTGATAAACCGTATTTTTCCGGATAACCGGTTGGTGACCATCGAAGATGCCGGGCATTGGGTACATGCGGAAAAACCAGCGGAATTTATATCGGCGGTCAGTCAGTTTTTGGGATAGCTATTTAAATCAACCATGCCCATGAGTGAAAAAGGTAAATTATACCTGATCCCAACCGTGATTGCCGAACATACTCACGACCAGGTCATTTTGCCGGCAGTCAAAGCGATTATGAAGGAGTTGGATTACTTTTTGGTAGAAAATATCAGAACTGCCAGGCGATTTATCAGCGCTTTAAAAACCGGGAAAGTCATTGAAGATATCCATTTTGAAATACTTGACAAACGCAGTGCCGCCGGGCAGGTGGAAGTCATGCTGAAACCAGCACTTACCGGAACTGATATCGGACTGATGTCTGAGGCTGGTTGTCCGGGAATTGCAGACCCGGGTGCCTTGGCCGTAAACCTGGCACATAAGATGGACATCCGGATAATACCCCTTGTAGGTCCCTCTGCTATCTGTTTGGCCCTGATGTCGTCCGGGCTAAGCGGACAATGTTTCAAGTTCCACGGTTACCTGCCTATTGAGCGGCAAAAGAGGATTAGCAAAATTAGATATCTTGAGAGCGAATCCCAAAAACATCACCAGTCACAAATATTTATGGAAACTCCCTATCGTAATGAACAAATACTAAAGGATCTAATGGATCATTGCAGGCCTGAAACGCAGCTTTGTGTCGCGAGAAGTATCACCGGTGAAAATGAGTTCATAAAGACCCAAACGATTGCAGCGTGGAAGCGTAACCAGCCGGCTTTGCACAAGAAGCCAACAGTTTTTGTGTTGTATGCAGGGCGTGAAGTATAATTCGATCTTCTTTTATACAATAAATCAATTCATAAAATGATTCGACTTTATCACAATTTAATTAATTTTGCGCTCCCAAATGATGATTTAAACTAAAATACAAGTATGCCATATTTATTCACCTCAGAATCAGTTGCCGAAGGTCATCCTGACAAGGTAGCAGACCAGATATCAGATGCACTGATAGATAATTTTTTGGCTTTTGATCCCAACTCGAAAGTTGCCTGCGAAACTTTGGTAACCACCGGATTGACCATTTTAAGCGGAGAGGTCAAATCGGAGGCCTACCTGGACGTACAACAAATTGCCAGGGATGTAATCGACAGGATTGGCTATAACAAAGGAGAATACATGTTCGACGCTAACTCATGTGGCGTTATTTCAACGATTCATGAGCAATCACCTGAGATCAACCAGGGTGTTGACAGGAGTACCCCCGAAGAGCAGGGTGCCGGTGATCAGGGCATGATGTTTGGCTATGCCACGTCGGAAAGTGATAACTATATGCCCCTGGCGTTAGATTTGTCTCATAAGATCCTGATTGAACTGGCCAAACTCAGAAGGGAAAACGATGAGATAAAATATCTGAGGCCCGATGCCAAATCGCAAGTGACCATCGAATATTCCGATGACAACCGGCCACAGCGGATTGACACCATTGTCATCTCTACCCAACACGATGAATTCGATACGGAAGCCAATATGCTCAACAAGATAAAAGATGATATGATCAACATCCTGATACCCCGTGTTAAAGCGCAGGTAAAACCGGAATTGCGGGGATTATTCAACGGGACGATCACGTATCACATTAATCCCACCGGCAAATTTGTGATTGGCGGTCCGCATGGGGATACAGGGCTTACAGGCAGGAAAATTATCGTTGATACCTACGGTGGCAAAGGCGCACACGGGGGTGGGGCATTTTCAGGAAAAGATCCTTCTAAAGTCGACAGGTCGGCAGCTTATGCCACGAGGCACATTGCTAAAAACCTGGTAGCTGCCGGAGTGTCTGACGAAATTCTGGTACAGGTTTCTTATGCGATAGGCGTGGCGAAACCGATGGGAATATATATCAATACTTATGGTAAATCAAATGTAAATCTCACAGATGGTGAAATCGCGACCAAGGTTGGTGAAATATTCGATATGCGGCCTTTTGCCATTGAGCAACGTCTTAAATTAAGAACCCCTATTTATAGTGATACGGCCGCCTATGGTCATATGGGCAGGGAGTCGGAGACCAAAAAGCTCACTTTTAAAAATACTAACGGGCGGGAGGTTGTTCATGAAGTGGAAACTTTTACCTGGGAAAAACTTGACTATGTCGATCAGGTCAAGGAAGTTTTCAAAGATTTTTTCAAATGAAAAAAGGGGTTATGACCCCTTTTTATCGATATGCTGCTTTTGATATTATAACTTTTCCTTATACTTATTAATCTGTTTTCTAAGTGCTTCTACAGCCTGGTCTGTGGCAGCCTCGAAGCTTTTGGACTGTTCTTTCGCAAAAAGTTGCTGGCCGGGCATATTTAATTTGATCTCAACGATTTTGTTTTCATTTTTAACATCCTTGTTTAACCTCAAAAATACCTCTCCGTCGATAATTCTATCGAAATACGTTTCCAGTTTCCCTGTTTTTTTGTGGATAAAATCTAACAGCTTTTTGTCGGCGTCAAAGTGGATGGAATGCATTTGTAACTTCATAATAATTTAATTTTAAAGTTAAACTTACCTTAAGCTTTCGGGTGAGCCTGATCAAACGCACGTTTGAGTTTGTCAAGCGAGTTATGGGTATAAACCTGCGTAGCTGCAAGGCTGGTGTGGCCTAGCAGATCCTTTACCGCATTTAAATCCGCACCCTTATTCAGTAAATGCGTGGCAAAGGTATGTCTTAGTACGTGAGGACTCTTTTTTTCAACGGTAGTGAATATTCCGAGATACTTTTTAACTACCCGGTAAATCATCATTGGATAACCTCTTCCTCTCTTATTGGTAACGATTAGATAATCATCGCTGTTGTGGTTAAAAACAGAATTTTTTTTGTCAAGATAACCGCTTAAAATATTGTCCAGATTTTTTGAAAAAGGAATAATCCTCTCCTTATTCCTTTTACCTAAAACTTTTATCTGACCGTGAAACCGGTCGATGTCAGACTCCTTTAACCCCATCAACTCGCTGAGCCGTATGCCGGTACCATAAAATAGCTCCAGGATGAGCCTGTCACGCCAGCCGGCAAAGTCGTCTTCGAAAGTAAAATTATCCAACAATCTGTGCATATCTTCTTCCTGTACAAAATCCGGCAATTTTCTGGCGGTTTTTAAAACCTTGATCCTGGTGGTAGGGTCGGCGCCAATGGCTTTATTCCTCAAAAGGTATTTATAGAATGATCGTAAAGAGACTGTTTTGCGATTTACTGAGCGGGGATTTAAACCCTTTTCCATTAAATCAATAATCCAGGCACGTATGTGGTGATAGCTAACCTGTTGCAATGGCAATCCCTCAAAATTGCCTGTCAAAAATTCCTGAAATTGATTTAAATCACATTGGTAGGAGGTGACAGTATGCTGGCTGCACCTCTTTTCATATGCCAGGTATTTTAAAAATGATTGAATCAAGTCAGTACTGCATTTGGAGAATTGCCTCGTACTAATTTAACCAATAATGCTGTCTAAAAAAATTGATTTTCAGTAATTTTCTTTCGCATACATCTTCTGTCTGTAGGCAGCTTTCAGCTTTTCATTTCTCCTGCTGACAGATTTTTTTTCAAAGTAATTCCTCGACCTCAACTCTTTTAAAACGCCGGTTCTTTCAAATTTCTTTTTAAACCTTTTCAGGGCTTTTTCTATTGACTCGTTTTCTTTTACGTTGATGATAATCATATGTGTTATAATATTTTTATGCCAAAAATATGGGCTGCAAAAATAATGAATAGTTTGATATTATTCAATGCAAGCCCAAAATAAATCGGCTATCGCAGTATTTCCCTGGAAATTACCAGCTTTTGAATTTCAGAGGTTCCTTCCCCAATGGTACATAATTTTGCGTCACGATAGTATTTTTCAGCAGGGAAATCCTTCGTATAGCCATATCCCCCGAATATCTGCACGGCATCGTTGGCATTTTGTACTGCTATTTCCGAAGCATAGTATTTGGCCATGGCAGACTCTTTGCTCACTTTCTTGCCGGCATTTTTTAGCGATGCGGCTTGAAACGTTAACAATTTGGCGGCTTCCACTTTTGTAGCCATATCGGCGAGCTTAAATGAAATGCCCTGGAACTTCGAGATAGGCTGATTGAATTGCTCCCGTTCCTGTGAATACTTCAGGGCCGCTTCAAGAGCTCCCCAGGCGATGCCAAGGCTGAGTGCTGCGATGGAAATCCTGCCGCCATCCAATACCTTAAGAGATTGAATAAAGCCTTCCCCAACCTCTCCCAACACATGCTCGTCAGGTATTTTACACTGATCGAATATTAGCTCGGCGGTTTCAGAGGCCCTCATACCCAGTTTATCTTCTTTCCTCCCTCCGCTAAAACCGGGCGTGCCTTTTTCTATGACAAAAGCAGTCATACCGTGCGAGTCACCGGGCGCTCCCGTACGGGCAATCACTACGGCAATATCGCCACTTATACCGTGGGTTATAAAGTTTTTCGATCCATTGATAACCCAGTGGCCGTTCTCCTGTTTGGCAATAGTCTTCATATTACCTGCGTCAGAGCCTGTGTTAGACTCGGTAAGGCCCCATGCGCCAAGCCATTCGCCGCTGGCAAGTTTAGGAAGCCATTTCTTTTTCTGGGCTTCATTGCCGAATTGCATAATGTGACCCGTACAAAGCGAATTGTGGGCTGCCATGGAAAGACCGATCGAACCATCAATTTTAGAAAGTTCGGCAATAGCAGTCACATACTCCGGATAACCAAAACCAGATCCACCATACGCCTGGGGTACCAATACACCCATTAACCCCAGCTCACCCAGCTTTTTAAATAGTGCTGCCGGGAATTCCTGACTTTCATCCCATTGCATTTTATAGGGTTCTATCTCTTTTTTCCCCAGATCACGGATCATCTCCGCGATCATCCTTTGATTTTCGCTTTCTTCAAAATTCATCACTTAGATTTATAGTTGTTGATAAGTTCAAAAATAGCTAAAAGAAGGGGTTTCACCAACTAACATTCGTAAGCTTCTGCACTTTGTTCTTTCAACTGAAGTTTTCATTTATTTATTGGATAAATGCCATGTATTCTGCTGATTGTTGAGCATATCGCCATAGTATATTTGGTTTTGAACGACAAATTTGTGATAAATTTTCGCAGAAAATATTGAATAATGATTGAGATATTACTTCGTTGCCTAATTTTGGCATTTCAGGGTTAGATTTTTTAGTATTTAATGATTGAAAAATTTATTTTTGGCTCTTAAAATTTTTATAAATCTTATTAGAGAAATAATAATTATCAAACCTCTTGTAGCAACCGCCAGATTAAAGTTTAATTTCCACTGAATGATTTTAAGCCAAGATTCCTTTGTAACTAAATATACTTATTATCAGATATGACAAAAAAGAAAGTGTTAATAACCGGAGGTGCCGGGTTTTTGGGCTCTCATCTTTGCGACCGTTTCATTAGCGAAGGCTTCCATGTTGTTGCGATGGACAATCTGCTGACCGGCTCCCTGGATAACATCGAGCATTTGATGGGACTTAAAAATTTTGAATATTACCATTATGATGTCACCAAATTTGTTCATGTTCCCGGTGACCTTCATTACATACTTCACTTCGCTTCCCCTGCCAGTCCCATTGACTATCTGAAAATGCCCATTCAAACCTTAAAGGTAGGATCACTCGGAACGCATAACCTTTTGGGCCTGGCTTTATCCAAAAATGCCAGAATTCTGGTGGCCTCCACCTCGGAGGTATATGGCGACCCTTTGGTGCATCCTCAAACAGAAGAATACTGGGGCAATGTCAATCCGGTAGGTCCGAGGGGTGTATACGACGAAGCCAAAAGATTCCTGGAGTCCATTACAATGGCCTACCACACCTTTCATAATGTTGAAACCAGGATTGTCAGGATATTTAATACTTATGGCCCCCGTATGAGATTGGATGACGGCAGGGTACTTCCTGCGTTTATAGGACAAGCTCTGCGAGGAGAGGATTTGACAGTATTCGGGGATGGAAGCCAAACCAGGTCTTTCTGTTATGTGGATGACCTTGTAGAAGGTATTTTCAGGTTACTGATGAGCGACCACAGTGATCCTGTCAACATCGGCAATCCTGATGAGATCACTATTAAAGAATTTGCGGAAGAAATAATCCGGCTCACCGGTACCAGCCAGAAGGTCATCTACAAACCTTTACCCACAGACGACCCAAAGCAAAGAAAACCTGACATTACCAAGGCGAGGGAGATCCTTGATTGGGAGCCTAAGTATTCGAGAGCGGAAGGATTAAAACCCACTTATGAGTTTTTTAAACAAAAAATAAATGGATAACAACCTGTAATGGCAAAAGCAGAAAAAATAATCGTAACCGGTGGAGCTGGTTACATCGGTTCCCATACGGTAGTGGCTTTGGTCGAAAGCGGCTTTGAGCCCGTGATTGTCGATGATTTCAGTAACGCTGACCACAAGGTGCATGAAAGGCTGGAAACCATCACCGGCAAAAACCTGGCACTTTATGAGGGCGACTGCAATGATATGGACTTCATGCAGGAGGTGATTGAAAAGGAGGGAAGTATAACAGGGATCATTCATTTTGCCGCCTTCAAAGCGGTAGGTGAGTCGGTTGAAAAACCCCTGGCATACTACAAAAATAACATAGGATCATTACTTGTGTTGTTGGAGTTGATGCAAAGATATGCTATAGAAAATTTTGTCTTTTCTTCTTCCTGTACAGTATATGGCCAGCCGGATAAGCTGCCGGTCACCGAAGATACCCCAAAAAAGCCAGCGGAGTCGCCCTATGGGAATACCAAGCAGGTCTGTGAAGAAATCATTGAGGATTTTGTAAAAAGTGCCGGCCAGTTCAAGGCCATCTCACTGAGGTATTTCAACCCCATCGGCGCACATCCGTCTTCACTGATTGGTGAATTGCCACTTGGGATTCCCAGCAACCTGGTGCCCTTTGTCACACAAACCGCCGCTGGTTTAAGGGAAAAACTGGTGGTATTCGGAGATGACTACGATACCACGGATGGTACCTGTATCAGGGATTACATTCATGTGGTGGATTTGGCAAAAGCCCATGTCAAGGCCATTAGTTTTATTCAGGAATCACAGAAGGCCAAACTGTACGAAGTTTTTAATCTTGGTACGGGAAAAGGCAATAGCGTGTTGGAAGTCATAAAAACCTTTGAGACAGTAACCGGTGAGCAACTTAACTATGAAATCGGGCCACGGCGTTCCGGCGATGTGGAACAGGTTTACGCCAGCGTGGATAAATCGAATGAAATTTTGGGCTGGCAGGCGGAGCTGGATTTGGCCCAGGCATTAAAAGATGCATGGAATTGGCAAAAAACATTGTAACCATGAGAAACAACTATCAAAAGATATTGATTACAGGAGGTGCGGGCTTTATAGGGTCGCATGTTGTACGATTATTTGTTAATAAGTATCCGGATGGCATGATTTACAATCTGGACTTGTTGACCTATGCCGGTAACCTGGAAAACCTCCGGGACCTTGAAAACAAGCCAAACTATCGTTTTATCAAAGGAGATATCACTGACCAGGCGTTTATCCATGATTTGTTTACCACCGAAAAGTTTGATGCGGTTGTGCACCTGGCGGCCGAGTCGCATGTAGACAGGTCGATCAAAGATCCCCTGGCATTTATCAATACCAATGTTTTAGGGACGGTTAATTTGCTGAACGCTGCTAAGGATCTTTGGCAGCATAACATCGGGGATCATTTGTTTTACCATATTTCGACCGATGAAGTATACGGGTCTTTAGATGAAGGAGGTTTTTTTTTAGAAACTACGGCCTACGATCCGCAATCACCCTATTCGGCTTCTAAGGCCAGCTCCGATCATTTCGTAAGGGCCTACCGCAATACGTATGGGTTGCCCGTCATAGTTTCCAACTGTTCAAACAATTATGGCCCTAACCAGTTTCCCGAGAAGCTGATACCACTTTTTATCAATAACATTAAAAATAACCAGCCTTTGCCGGTTTATGGAAAAGGTGAGAACGTCCGGGACTGGCTTTATGTGATAGATCATGCCAGGGCTATTGACCTGATATTTAACGAGGGTCGGATTGGAGAAACCTACAATATCGGAGGTTTTAATGAATGGAAGAACCTTGACCTCGTTAAACTTCTCTGCAGGGTAATGGATGAAAAACTGGGCAGGGATCCCGGAAGCTCTGAGCAATTAATCACCTATGTTACCGACCGGGCCGGCCACGACCTAAGATATGCCATTGATGCCGCCAAAATGATGAAAGAATTAAACTGGAAGCCCTCGTTGCAGTTTGAAGAAGGATTGAGTAAAACAGTGGACTGGTATCTGGCCAATACAGAATGGCTGGAGCATGTGACTTCCGGAAGCTATCAAAAGTATTATCAGGAACAATACGGAAACTAGTAATGTTTGAAAAACCATTTCACAACCGACCATTAAACACACTCACCATATTGGTAACAGGAGGGGCGGGATTTATCGGTTCCAATATTGTAGAGTATTTGCTGAAATTCAACACCGGCAGGGTAAAGGTGTTGGATAATCTTTCCAATGGCTTTTACAAAAACATTGAACCTTTTATCAGTCATCCTTCTCTGGAGTTTATAGAAGGGGATATCAGAAATTCGGATGACTGCCGGGAAGCCTGTCGTGATTGTGATTTTGTTTTACATCAGGCTGCGCTAGGATCGGTGCCCCGAAGCCTCAAAGATCCTGTTACTACTAATTCGGTGAATATCGACGGTTTTTTAAACATGCTGGTGGCTGCCAGGGACAATAAGGTTAAAAGGTTTGTATATGCGGCCTCCTCCTCTACTTATGGAGACAGCAAGCAGTTACCGAAAGTAGAAGGTACCATAGGAAAACCACTTTCCCCTTATGCCCTCACAAAATACGTGAATGAGCTTTATGCCGAAATTTTCGAGAAAACCTATGGTTTGGAATGTGTCGGCCTGAGGTATTTCAATGTATTTGGCCCCCGTCAGGATCCCAAAGGCGCTTATGCGGCTGTAATACCGTTGTTTATTGATGCGGTTTTAGAAAACCGCCCCCCCAGCATCAATGGTGATGGCGAGCAGACCCGGGATTTTACCTTTGTAGAAAATGTGGTGGAAGCTAATATCAAAGCGGCCTTGTCGCTGGGCTTTAAAAGCGAGGAGAAGGTTTACAACGTAGCTTATGGCGAAAAAACATCGCTAAACCAGTTACTGGAAGTGCTTAAAACGAAAGTGGGTGTAGACTTCGATCCTGTTCATAAGCCAGAGCGGGCAGGGGATGTCAGGGACAGCCTCGCGGATATTAGTAAAGCGAGACAGGATTTTGAATACAATCCGGGCATAGATATCCGGGAAGGCCTCGAAATTACATTGGAATGGTTCAGAAAAAATAAGACATTTATTACCAGGCGGAATTAATATCCATGTCCTGGTTAATCAAATAAACTAATCGTATTTATATCATGAAGGGAATAATTTTAGCCGGAGGATCCGGTACCCGTTTGCACCCGCTCACACTGGTAATAAGTAAACAACTCATGCCGGTTTATGACAAACCTATGATCTATTATCCGCTTTCGGTTTTAATGATGGCTGGTATCCGCGACATATTGATTATATCCACTCCTCAGGACATGCCGTTATTTAATCAATTGTTGAGTGACGGATCGAAGTTAGGCTGTAACTTTCAATATGCGGTGCAACCAAGGCCCGAGGGGCTGGCGCAGGCTTTTGTGATTGGCCAGGAATTTATCGGTAAGGACAAAGTGGCGTTAATCCTTGGCGATAATATATTTTATGGCGATGGTCTCGAGACGCTGCTAAGAAGCAACAGCGACCCGGACGGTGGGGTGGTTTTTGCCTATCACGTTAATGATCCTGAAAGGTATGGGGTGGTCGAATTTGACGCCAGCGGAAATGTGATATCCATAGAAGAAAAACCACAGTTGGCCAAGTCTAATTATGCGGTTCCAGGTTTATATTTTTATGATAACCAGGTAGTCGATATGGCTAAAAACCTTAAACCAAGCCCCCGGGGTGAGTTGGAGATTACTGATGTGAATAAATGCTATCTGGAAGAAGGCCGGTTAAAAGTGGGGGTGTTAAGCCGCGGCACGGCCTGGCTCGATACGGGCACTTTTGCCTCCCTTATGCAGGCAGGCACCTTTGTTCAGGTTATTGAGGAAAGGCAAGGCCAGAAGATCGGATGTATCGAAGAGACAGCATTCAGAATGGGTTATATAGACGAGCAACAACTAAAGAAAATTGCAGAGCCTCTTATCAAAAGTGGTTATGGAAAATACCTGTTGAATTTGCCTAAGTATTTATAAAGGGCATGGTTTATCAGGTTATATGCCGATTCATCCTTCAATTATCACCATTCGTCGTAAATGTCTGTGGTTAGTTTTTACAGTAACCTATATTTAGATTGTCAAAAAAATAAATACCCTGCTAAGTGCAACTTTTCGGATGGTTTGTGCATCTATTATAAAAAAAAGAAAAGTAGTTTCATGATAAGAAGAGAACACATAAGGTTAACTGTAAGCAACATCATTTTCCATCTTGAAAAAAGTGATTATGAAATGCTTTCTTCTTATCTGAAAAAGGCACAACATTATTATCACTCCTTACCCAACGGTCAAAAACAATTTCAGGATTTTGAATTTAACGTCAGCGAGTTTTTGCTGGACATGTTAAAAGACGGGGCACAGTATGTAACTACTGAGCATATTTCGGAAGCAATAGCTTATCACGGCCCATTTCACCGGTCCGGAAAACCTGATGAAAATCAAGGCAGAGAAGGGATTGCCGGGAAAAACAGGGATATTTCCCCGTTTAGGAATTCCCTCTCTTCAGATGAAAATTTTCAAAAGGTAATCCTAACTGTACTTTCTATTTTGGGGTTAAGTTTCTAGTTCGCAACCTTTCTTAGTCCGGAGCCACAGCATGGCTTCAAAACTGACTATGAATGGGTCGAGGGATGGTTTTGTTCCCCTCCTACGACCACTTGTGTAAAGGAGTCTACCTGTAAATATTTTTGGGCAAGCGTTAGAATATCTTCCTGGCCGATATTTTTTACAGAAGTCAGATAATTTTGATAAAACTGGTAATCGAGCCCGTAAAAATGTATTGCTTTGAATTTGTCTGCCAGCGAAAACGGCGTCGTAATGCTCGCCTGAAAGCTGCCAAGCATATAGTTTTTCACTGTTTCCAGCTCTTCGTTAGGCACAGCGACATTTTGCAGGATGTTGATTTCCTTATGAATCTCTTCAATAGTGGCCTGGGTAAAAGACTTTTTCACATCGGTGCCGATGATCATGTAGCCTGCATGTATGAAATTGGCCATGGCAGCATGAATTCCGTAAGTATAACCTTTTTCTTCCCTGATATTTTTCATTAGCCTCGATCCGAAATACCCGCCAAGTATTTCCAGAACTACTGAAAACCTGGCGTAATCGGGATGGTTTTTGGAAAATAATGTTTTACCCAACCTTATTGAAGATTGCAGGCTATCTTTTTTCTTAACAGTTTTTTGTTTTACTTCACTGGAAACCGGGTGCTGTATATCGTTTTTGGTGGCATCGACCATGGAAATATCACCGAAGTTTTCCTCAATGAGCCTGACTTCCTTGTCTTGTACCTGCCCGCTCAAGATTATTTGGAACCCTTTGAGCACATGGGTTTTGTGGAAGGTAAGCAAATCTTCCCGGCCTGCAGCGTGGATTAATTCTTCGGTAAGATATGTTCCATAAGGATGATTTTCACCAAATAAGGCAGCCCTGAAAATCTTTGATGCGAGTACATTGTTTTTTTCATTCCGGACTTTGATGTTTTGTATTTTGATGTTCTTCAGGGTATCTAATTCTTTTTCCGGAAATACCGAATCAAATACCATTTCCCTTAGAAAGGGTATGAGCACCGGGAAGTGTTTAGTCAAAGCATAGACGGTAATCGTTAATTGGTCAACTCCGGGGGTGATTTCGAGAAATGCACCGTATTGATCAAAAAATAATGAAATGGCCTGGCTGTCTTTGCCTGTAGTGCCTTCTTTTAGCATTTGGCCGGTGAAATAAGCCTGGCCGGCCTGTTTTTCATGCCACACGCCTGCGTCAAAGATCAATTCCAGCCGTGCCACCGGTTGGTCTCCTGCATTAATACAATGCAGTACCAATGAATTATTCAACGTCAGGGTGTGTGCCTCCTTGATGTCGAATTCCTGAAAGTGCTTAAAATCAGGCGCTTTAGTTCTATCCGGGGTAATCAAATATCTAATCCTCGGTTACAGATTCGTCATCGGCGGCTTCGAAGTTAAAGGAAAGGCTGAACCTCAATGTCTCCGCCAGTGGATGGTTTCTTGTTTGTGGCACAAGGTAAGCGGCATCCAGGCCAAATTTCTGGTACCTGAAACCCAGTCCCATAGAAAAATATTTTCTGTCACCCTTTTCAGGGTTTTCATAGAAATAGCCCAGTCTTGCAGCAAAAACTTTATTGTACCAATACTCCACACCAAAATTAATAATGACTTCTCTCAGTTCCTCGCTAAATCCGTCCGGTGCATCTCCGAATGAGCCAAAGGTGGCCCCGAGATAAGGCCTGTTAGGATCCTCTCCTTCCCGGATGACAGGTTGTCCATTTACAATTACAGGTCTTCCGTTCTCATCCAGTTCATAGATTGGCGGGGTGGGAACCATTAGTTTATTGAGATCGAGGGCAAATGTGATGGTGTTGTAGGGGTCCAGATTCATCGTTAAAGAACTGCCCAACCTAAGATTAGCAGGCAGGAAATCCCGGTTCCTGGAGCTGTTATAAGTCATTTTGTTTCCTATGTTGGAAATAATCCCGGCGAGGGCGAGTTTAGAATCACTTCCTCCTACCATAAGGTCCTTGGTCCAGTAAACACCGAGGTCTACCGCAACAGCGGTCCCGGGTTTTGTGTCGTTATTGGCGACAGCTATATTTCCTGATAGGTTGGATAAAATAAATTTTGCATTGGCCCCGATACTCAGGTTTTCGCTCAAAGCCTGGGAATAGGTTCCGTTAAACTCAAATTCCCGGGGATTAAACTGTCCGGTGGAGCCTCCCAATTCATCGCGCAAAGGAATATCACCTAAATCAAAGTACCTGAGTGCCAATCCTACTACCTGGGTTTTGGAAATTCTTTTAAAGCCGGTCAAATAAGAAATAGACATATCACTGACTATATTACTCAGCCAGGGTGTATAAGACAGCGTAAAGCCCATTTCCTTGTTAATAAATGCTAATTTGGCTGGATTCCAATGGCTGGAAAAGCCATCGGCACTGGTTGCCGCTCCTACATCACCCATGGCACTGGCCCTAGCGTCAGGTGAAATGAGTAGAAACGGAACTGCGGTGGTAATTACACGCCTCGAGGTGTCCTGCCCTGCTACCACGCCCGTACCTGTTTGTGCATACGATTTATTTAAAAGAAAAAGCACGAAACAGCTTACTGCCAAGAATTTTAACTTTATCATAAAATTTCAATTAACAAACAAATATAATTAATTAATAATTACTAACTTTTGATATTGCTGGTTTTTTGCTCCATCTTCTTTGGATGAGAGGTAAACTTTGTAAATATACATACCATTCTCCAAAATTTTACCGTCAAACCCTCTTCCGTTCCATGCAATATCGTTAATCGTTCGTGGGCTGTTTTCGTAGGTGTAGTCGATTCTTCTGACCAATTCCCCTTTCATGCTGAAGATTTCAATGATCACATAAAGATCATCTCCGGCCCGGTTATGTTCAATATGAAAAGTTGTATTTTGGTCAAATGGGTTAGGATAGTTATACAGGCTGGTGAAAATTATTTCATTGTTTTCTTTTACTTTAAAGCGAATGGATGCCTCTGCCGAATTGTTGAATGTGTCCCAGGCCTTCAATTCAATGACATGTTCACCCGCTTCGATATCATTCAAAGGAAAAGCTACCCACCCACTTTGGTAACTATCTATATCCGTCTCGTAAAAATCGTTCAAATTAAAGGTTTTTTCTCCATCCAGAACAGCGGTGATGTTTTGACCCAGGCCGCCGTTTGAAATATTGATACCACTTTGATCCGTCAAATGCGCCAGTAAAAGTGTGTTGCTATTGGTATATTCGCCGGATACAAAATTGGTATCTTCCATATATAACTTAATTGATGGCGGATTATTGTCTATCGGTACATTTTTACTGCTTCCCCCTATAACCACATCTACATTGGCGCCATTGGCATCTTTTAGTCCCTCTTGGCTGCGGGCATACATACTTATTTTTCCATTATCAGAGACATAAGATATGTTTTTTGGCACAATGAATTCCAACCGGAACTTGCCTTCTTCGATACTGACTTTACCTTTATAGATTATATTTTCCTGACTTTCAAAGCGATAGGTTCTTCCTTCGGACGGAAGTGTTTCCCGGGTAGTCTTTTTGTCAAAAATCGTCGCCTCGAGAACGCCATGGTAGTCGGTGATTAAATTCGTATTTTCATCAATAACTTCCCCTGTGACTGTCACTTTACTCAACGCCGTAAGTGTGTCTATTTTAGTTGCAACCGGGAAGCCGTTAATTTCATTAATATGAATGTTTTTTTCAGGATAGCTGAGCCTCATTGAAGGGTCCCCAAGCAATGAAAAGTTTCTGTTTTTGAAACCCTCCAGGCTATTATTTTTTGTCTCCTGTACAATATCCCCCAATCGAAGATATTGGCCATTGTACCTTTTAAATACAGTATTATAAAATGCGATGTTCAGCGTCAGATTGCTATTCGCAAAAACCGGGCGTGTGGTGGTCAATAAAGCAATGGCCCCTCCCTCCGGATTCAGGATCAATTCTTCAGCGCCTGATTTCCTGACCGGGTCATCATAACGGCCAAATTCACATGTGGCAGTGACAAATAACGGCAGTTGATCATAGTTTTCCAGGTTTTTAACCATGTCCAGATCAATGACGGCTTCTTCGGCCAGTTTTTCCTCGTTGCCATGACCGGTGTAATTTACAATGAGGGTACCCCTGTCAATCGCTTGTTCGATTAATTCCCTGAACTCCGGCGCTACTTCGCCATTGGGCGTGACTTGCTGGGGAAAGGCGTCGAGGTACAGCTTGTTGATGTTAAACTGAGGATAGCTCTCTTCTACCTGCCCGGACAAGGATTCTGCGTCCAGGAAATGACGGAAGGCATCTCCATCACTGTCATCTGCGATAAGATATATTTCATTCCTCCAGTTACCCAGGGTACCGGTATCGGTGGAATAATGTATAATTTTATCGACAATAATTCCGGCCTCTTCCACTGTATTGACCGGCAGCCTGCCGATACCAATATTCAAAAGGTGGTCACCATCATTGTTTTCAATCCATTCCCCCTCATCATCATCCAAAAATCCATAATAGTCATCTGATGAGTAGGTCCGTGTAGGCCACAGGGAATCCCTGGACGCATAGACAGGTACCTTGTTAGTGTTATTATTTTCCCTGTCCTTGTAGTCATAAGAGCAGTCACCAAACAACAAAAGATATTTGAATTTGCCAGCGGTGCTTTTATCATAAAGATGTTTCATGTAGTCTCTTATGGCTGTCACATCCTGTGCCCCGGAAGAAAACTCATTGTAAATCTCTTCAGTGGTTACTACTTTTACACTTAGGCCATCGTGATTCTGCCTGAAATTCGCAAGCCGGTTGGCTTCACTCAAAAAATCGGGGTGTGAAACAATTACCATATCCGTAACTTCATCGCCCCGCAGGTTTTGGTTTTTTACCTTACCTGTAAATAAAGGGGAAAGATAATTCCCGTTGAACGCGATGAATTCTTTCAAATCCACTGTAGCTACCCCAAAACTAGCCTTACCGTTTCCTGAATCAAAGTCAAATAACTGCTCTTTGGGATTCAAAGGGTCGCTTATGTCCCATATTCGTGCCTCACCTGAAAAGTTATTCATTTCAAATGTACTGGCAGGCTGGGCAAGACTGCCGGTGGATCTGAATGGTACCTGGTCCTCAACCAGGGAAAGCCTTCTTTTGACTGTCAAAAACAGGTAATCCAGGTAACCGGTAGATTCAAGATTAGCGCTGGGGTTAAAGCGAAGGTTCACACCGACTTTGCTATCGGAGCTTAAAATAGTCGTGTTGAATTCAAAGCTATCGAGTTGTTCATCACCCCTGAGGCCATAAATATAGCTGGTAACCGCAGAAAAGTTTTGCTTCCCCAGCAGGCTTCCGTCTACTGACACATCAAAGGTAGAATTGTTGTCATAGGAATTAAAACTTAATGTGCTGACTTCCAGAACGGCGGTGGTGTTTTGCACGATACCTTGCATATCAAAAACGAAATCTTTTGCGCTTGCTTTGAAACCTTCGCCGAACCATTTACGGCCTGAAGATATTAAGTTAAACTTATCTTCTTCAAAGGCCACGTAATAGTCGTAATCGCTTATCACAGGGAAACCGGTACCGAGGTTGTCCTGATTAGCAACTCGTTGCCCATTGGTTGAGCCAATGGTAAGAAAGTAATAAGTGGTGTCTGAATAGAGGTTTTTTCGATAAGTAAACTTTTGTCCGGGTCGGTCGTATCCGTAATCATCCGGCCCCTGACCATAAAACAGTATAAAATCGTTATTGTCAAATTTTCCGTCATTTTCGCCGTTCACAAAAATGGCATTTTCTGTTAGATCCTGTAGTCGGGCCTGGCTGTTGGCCTGGGGTAGCATGCCTCCGCCATTTCCAAATATTTTAATCTTTTTCGGGTCAATATTGTTAATATCTACACCGGCCTCTGACAATAAACCGGCATTCATCTGATAAATGCCACTTACGGTAATACCGAATTTGTACCAATTGCCCTCCGATAGTACTGAATTGAATTCGCCGGAGGATCTCCTGGGGGTGTCGATCTGCCCATACGAGGAAGTACCGGCAAGCAGGTAGAGCAGCATGCAGGTAAATACCCTTGCCTGTTTCCCAGGCTTTTCAATAAAATGGTGGTACATATTATATCTAAGACTCTTACCAACGAACGTAAAACCCCTATTTATATTTAAATGTTCCTTATTTAATTAATAATTCAAATTCAAAGTAAGCTTAAATCTTACGTTGCGGAACCGCCGGATTTTATGTTAAAATAGTACCAAAATACTAATTTATCATTAATTCGGGTTTTTGCGGGTATTGGAAATTAAAAAATTGTTAATTATCGAAAGCAGTATGTACAACGTTATTACCAACGGAACGGCTTTTATCTTAAAAACGGAGAGGGAAACCAAAGCCATCAGGATAAAGATATACTTCATCTTGTTGACTTCCCACTGAAACCCTTTGAACTTCAAAGCCATCAGTTTAATCTCAGACACCAGGAGTAATGAAAAGACGACGGTGATCATCACCAACAAGCCTGACAGGGGCAGCACTTCGGTAAGCCAGAAATTTTGCTGGTAAATGATGAAAGGTAATGAGCTGATGAGCAGGGCGTTGGCTGGCGTTGGGAGTCCTATGAAATGTTCACTTTGCCTGGTGTCAATATTAAATTTGGCCAGTCTGAGTGCGGAGAATACAGTGATTATCAAAGCCGTGTAGGGTAGGATGGGGTGGTCTGAAGATGCCTGGATCATATCAAAAACCATAATCGCCGGCAGAAGACCGAACGTTACCATGTCAGCCAATGAGTCCAGTTCCTTGCCAATTTTAGAGTTAACTTTTAAGGCCCTGGCGACAAAACCATCCAGAAAATCGAATAAACCGGCCAGCCAGATGAGATAGGCACCACTTCTCAAATCATTGTTTTTTAAGACCAGGATTATGCCGATACTACCCGAAAGCAGATTGAGGCAGGTAAATAGGTTAGGAATATGTTTTTTTACTGACAAAATAACAAAGGCCGGCGTTAAGCCATGTGGATGGCACAAAACGGATTTGATTTTTTTTCCTCTCCTATCGTCGTGCTGGGGCCGTGGCCACAATAAACGGTGACGTCATTATCCAGCGAAAAAAGCTTTTGGTGGATACTTTGTATTAATGTATTGAAATCCCCGCCTGGCAAATCGGTTCTTCCGATACTTCCCTGAAAGAGTACATCGCCACCTATGCAGAATTTTTGTTCCCGGTTATAAAAAGCGATATGCCCCGGGGAATGTCCCGGCACAAAAAGAATTTCCAGTTGTGTCTGGCCGAATTTGACAGTGTCATTTTCATCGATAAATTCATCAATCTCTGCTTCACTGTAATTGGGGAAGCCATAGTTTGGCGCATAGGTTTTTACAGCCTTCAGCAATGGTGCCTCCTTTTCATGCGACGCCAGCGTGACTTGGTACTTTTCTTTGATAAAATCATTTCCCAATACATGGTCTATATGGCAATGTGTATTTAACAGCTTCACTACTTTCAGGTTATTGGTGCTGACATAGCCGGTAATGGTATCTTTTTCTCCGCGATCATAACAGCCCGGATCAATAATGACGCTTTCTCCGGTTTCATCACTGAGAATGTAAGTGTTTTCCATAAACGGGCCGAAGACAAAGGATTGAATTTTGATCATAACCTTGAGATCGTTATTTTGGAATTTTCAGCAAAGTGAAACAATAATGTTGAAATATACCAATAATTGATGTTTAATATGAATAACTAATATTTTTTATGCCCGATAATTTTTTTTCAGATTGGCTATCGACTTCGTATCCCTTTGTGTCTTGGTGCCTCCGTGGTGATTTTTTTGAACCAAAAAGGCACCAAGACACAAAGGGACACAGAGGGTGTTGGTTGTAATTTGTATGAAGGCTTTAAATGCTCAGGTAAGATGAAAGCGGATTATCTCATTGTAGGACAGGGGTTGGCGGGGACGGTTTTATCCTACCGGTTGCTGAAACAGGAAAAAAAGGTGCTGGTAATAGATCAGCCTCAAATGGAATCTTCTTCTGTTGTGGCCGCGGGGCTTTTTAACCCTATAACAGGCAACAGAATGGTAAAAACCTGGTTGGCCGATGAGCTTTTTTCAGAGCTGGTAGATTTTTACAGGGAATTGGAGACATTTTTGGGGTGCAGGTTTTTCTATCAAAAACCCATCTACAGGCCTTTTGTAAACATGGCAGAACAAAATGAGTGGATGGGGAAAAGTGCCGACCCGGGAATTAAAAAATTTATTAGAAAAATCCACCGGAACAGTGTTTATGGTGATTTTGTTGAAGACGCTTATGGTGGATTGGAACTAAATTATTGTGGTTACGTTGATATTGCTACCTTGCTACGTGAATACCGGACTTATTTGAAACAGCAACAGATCATAAGTGAGGAGACCTTTGAAGGAGAAAAGCTGGTTTTTGATACGCATTTGGTGAGATACAGGCATATTGAGGCCCGGCGAGTAATATTCTGTGAAGGACCATTGTCAAATGTTGACCGTTTTTTTTCGTGGCTTCCTTTTCGCAGGGTTAAGGGGGAGCTGTTAATAATTGAACCTGAGGAACCTGTACCTGTTATTCTCAATAGAGGTTTGTTCATTTTGCCGCTCGAAAATGGTCATTGCAAGGTAGGATCTACTTATGACTGGAAGGATATGACTTGGGAAGTGACTGAAAAAGCAGGTATCGAACTCAGGAAAAAACTGCATGTTTTTTTCAAAAAGTATTATAAAGTTATCGATCAGGTTGCGGGTATCAGACCGGCCACGCTTGATCGCAGACCTCTTATCGGTGCTCATCCTGAGTTTAACAAGTTAATGATATTTAATGGGTTTGGCACCAAAGGGGTATCCCTGATGCCATACTTCTCAGCAAAATTTTGCAATTTTCTTTCAAATGACAAAGAGTTGCCGGAAGAAGTGAATATTAATCGGTATTTTTCGTTATATTAGAATTAAAAACAAATTGTTTTCAGAGTATGAGTTTGCGGGTTTTTACGATTTCAATTTTATTACTTGTTACCACTTTTACAATAAATGAATCATCAGCACAGGAAGCCATAGGCACTTTTGGGAAGAACAGAATACAGTACAAGAACTTTGAATGGCGATACTATAGTTCAGATAACTTTGATGTATATTTCTACGAAGGAGGTAACAATCTCGCCAAAATGGCCGCTTCTTTTCTCGAAAGAGAGTTTGACAGGTTGACAGATGTACTTGGCTATCAGCCTTATTCGAAAACCAAAATATTTCTTTACAATTCAGTCAGCGACTTACAACAAAGCAATGTCGGTGTCAATGAAAACATTTTTACCATAGGGGGGCAAACCAATTTTGTAAAATCCCAGGTGGAAATCGCTTATCCGGGTACCGTTAGTGCTTTTAAGGAAGAACTGCTCTACCGCATTTCCGAAATGTTGATTAATGACATGATGTTTGGGGGCAGTATTACCGACATGTTTCAAAGCGGTTTATTGTTATCACTGCCAGAGTGGTTTTTAGATGGAGCGGCACTGTATGTTGCCAAAGGCTGGAGCGTGGAAATGGATGATCACGTAAGGGATTTATTTGGAACCAGAAAGTTTAAAAAACTGTCCAGGTTCAGTACGAAAGAAGGCGGCCTGGTTGGTCAGTCCATCTGGAACTACATCGCCGAGACCTACGGAAGGAGTAACATTTCCTACATATTGAATTTAACGAGGATCATCAGGGACGAAGAAAAAGGTATCGCCAATACATTAAGTATTCCCTTCAAAAGATTTTTGGCTGACTGGCAGCAATATTATGCCAATATGGCAACAGGTGTTAATGAAAGCTATGTGTCAGCAGGTGATGAAGGTAAGTTGCAAAAGAAAAATCGCAAAGAATTTGACTTTAATGCAGTAAGCTTGAGTCCCGGGGGCAACTACATAGCCTATGCTAAAAATAATGACGGAAAATATAAGGTAGTGGTCAGGGATAACAGTTCAGGCAAAGAAAGAACAGCACTGGTTGGAGGTTACAAGGTGATTAACCAGGAGATTGACTATGAAATACCTATGCTTAGCTGGAAAGATGATCACACCCTTGGGATCATTAATGTGAAAAGGGGCAGAAGCTTCCTTTGGTTGTACGATGTAAACACCAAAAGCAAATTTAAAAAAGAGTTGGGCAGGTTTAATCAAATCAAGGAATTTGATTTTTCTTCCAATGGAAATCTTGTGGTACTGAGTGCCGATATCAAAGGCAGGAGTGATATTTTTATCATCAGCCTGAACCGCAATGGCCTGAAAAGGATAACCAATGATATTTATGATGACATAAGCCCCCGGTTTATTCCTAACTCGAAATCGATTGTTTTCAGTTCCAACAGGGTAAGTGATACCATAGATGTTAAATTTAATGATTACAAGGTTTTGGGAGATAATTATAACCTTTTCATTTATAACCTCGATACGACCCGCAATGTGCTTTTCCGGGCTACCAATACCTTGAGCAGGGATTTTAAGCCAATCCCACAGGACGTTAATACGATTTACTACCTGAGCGACCAGAAAGGCATCTTTAATCTTTACAGGTACACAGTAGATAAAAATTTGTTCACTCAGGTATCTAATTTTAACTATAGTATTAAGGATTATGATATTGATTTTAACCAGGGGACTTTATCATATATTATGATAAACAGGGGCAGGGATTTTGTATACCTGGATAAATCATTCGACTTTAACAAAAGTATTTTTACCCCTCAAACCAGACGCCAGGAGGTGCTGCAGGCCAAATTTATAACCAACAGGTTAAATAAATTTAAATTGAATCAGGAACAACAGGCACAACAGCAGACTAAAGCGGAAGAAGCAGCAGAAGAAATTGACGAAAACTCAATCATCGATGAAGCCCTGATAGATGAAATGGAAGTGGATACGGGTGGTGAAACAGATATCATTGACACTGATAATTATGTTTTTGATAAAGATGTGGTAGAGGAAAAACAAGAGAGCAATGACAACGCAACCTCCTTCCTGTCTAACTATCGTAAGCTGCAAAAAGAAAGTAAGATAGTGGGCCCTTTACCCTACGAAACACGGTTTAGCGCTGACAATCTGATTACCTCCTGGGTAATTGATCCAATGAGAGGCTTTGGTATCCAGTTGGAGGCCAGGATGAACGATATGCTGGAGAATCATCGTTTTTACGGAGGTATTCTGGCGATTACGGATCTCAGAAATAATGATCTTTTTACAGAATATCAGTATTTAAAACATAAAATAGACTTGGGAGCCCGTTATGAGCGAAGGACTATTTCCATGACGGCAGATGAAGATAGTAATATCCGGCAGAGGTACACACTGAATAAGGTGGAGTTAAGTGCTTCTTATCCATTGAGCGTTACTTCCAGGTTGAGCTTCAAGCCATTTTATGCGCTGACAAGGTCATTTGATTTGGATGACCGGACACTGATTCCGGGCACTCAACTGACACCTATCGATACCGATGCCAGCTATGGGGGTGGTACGGTGGAACTGGTCTTTGACAATTCTTCCGTAAAAGGGTTGAATTTGTATGAAGGTACAAGGGGTAAAGTATCATTTACGCACTATCAGAGCCTTAATGAAAGTGTAAGACCGAGTTTCAGCAAGTTAATTTTGGATCTGAGGAACTATCAAAAAATACACAAAGAATTTATATTTGCTACCCGCCTGTTTTATGGCAGATTTTTTGGTACAAATTCACCCAGGTTTTTGCTCGGCGGCATGGACAACTGGCTTTTCAAAAGAACTGACTCGCAGGAAGGGAATGATCCCCTGGCTATCATATCGGAACAAGATAACAGCAACCTGCTGTTTGTGGACTATGTTACCAACCTGAGGGGATTTAATTACAACAAATTTAACGGATCAAACGCCATCCTTTTTAACGCCGAACTAAGATTGCCCATCGTGCAATACCTGAGTAATGGGCCTATCTCTTCTAATTTTTTAAGGAACTTTCAGCTTGTAGGATTCTATGATATCGGGTCTTCATGGAACGGTGACCGTTTATGGCCGGATGAAAACAGTCTGAACAGGGAGTTTATCGGTTCAGAGGAATCGCCATTTGAAGCCTTAATTGACAATTTCAACAGCCCCTGGCTATCCAGTTATGGGTTTGGCGTAAGAACCGTATTTTTAGGTTATTTCATGAAGTTCGATGTCGCCTGGCCTATAGAAGACTATGAGGTGAAATCCACCAAGTTTTACGTGACCCTGGGTTATGATTTTTAATGACGGATTATTTCCTTTATTTTTGAGGCCTATTTGGCAAAGTGGCCCAAAATAATTTGTCGTTTATGGTAAAATCTATGACAGGCTTTGGCCAGTCCAAGCTGGACAACAGCGATGTTAACCTGAGTGTTGAGGTCAAATCCCTTAACTCGAAATTTCTGGATGCATTGATCAAACTGCCGAGGGAA
This sequence comes from Agaribacillus sp. DX54, assembly GCF_056858335.1. NCBI lineage: Bacteria > Pseudomonadati > Bacteroidota > Cytophagia > Cytophagales > Splendidivirgaceae > Agaribacillus > Agaribacillus sp. DX54. The sequence continues at coordinate 22,290 of NZ_JBXEQE010000012.1, read as the reverse complement.
TTTTCAGACAAGGAATTGGAGGTTAAAAATATCATCACAGAGCGTCTGATCCGGGGGAAGACAAGCATCGCTATTACTTTTCAAAAAAAAGAGGCTCCCATAGTCAAAATGGCCATTAACCGGGAGCTTTTTAATGAGTATTATGAAAGTCTGCAAGCGGTAGCGAAGGAGGCAAATGCCCCCGAACAGGATATTTTTAAGCTTGCTATTCAAATGCCGGATGTGGTACTGCAGCAGGACGCTGATGAAGATTTGACCAAAGACTGGGAAGTGATTGCAGCACATATTCACCAGGCCATAGACCAATGCGATGATTTCAGGATTAAGGAGGGGGCCGGGTTACAGCAAAAGCTTTTATCCTATATTGATAACATCGGCGAATTTCTACATAAAATCGAAGCACAGGATCCTCAAAGGATTCAGTTGGTTAGAGAAAGGTTAAAGCAAAAAATAGACGAATTGCGTCACGTGGAAAAGGTTGATGAAAACCGCTTTGAACAGGAACTGATCTATTACATTGAAAAACTTGATATCAACGAAGAGAAAGTCCGGCTAAGAAGTCATCTGGATTACTTTGTCGAAGTGCTCGACCACCCCGAATCACGAGGGAAAAAATTAGGTTTTATTTCGCAGGAAATCGGCCGTGAGATTAATACCATCGGCTCCAAGGCCAATGATGCCACCATACAAAGGTTTGTGGTGGGCATGAAAGAGGAGTTGGAAAAAATTAAAGAACAATTATTAAACATCCTTTAACACTTGTTATGTCAAAGAAATATCATATTTACGGTTTGGGTAATGCGTTGGTAGATATAGTCACAGAGGTTGACGATGATTTTTTTACCAGGTATAGTATAGAAAAAGGTGTGATGACCCTGGTAAACGAAACGAGGCAACATGAATTAATCGAAGCGATCCACCTTCCCGATAGTGATCGCCAATGTGGTGGGTCGGCTGCCAATACAATCATTAGTGCAAGCCAGTTTGGAAGCCGTTGTTTTTACAGTTGCAAAATAGCCAATGATGAGATGGGGCACTTTTATCTCAGGGACCTGGTGGCGAATCATGTCGATACCAATTTAAATGGTGCCGGCCTGGCCGACGGCATTACCGGCAGATGTCTGGTGATGACCACACCTGATGCCCAGCGGACCATGAATACATTTCTGGGTATAACGTCAGACTTTTCACCGAAAGAGCTGCATGAAGAGGCTATCAGGGATTCTCATTATGTTTACATAGAAGGTTACCTTGTTGCATCCGAAATGGGTAGGGAAGCCATGAAAGCCGCTAAAAGTATGGCAGAGAAGCATGGCGTGAAAACAGCCCTCACCTTCTCCGATCCCAGTATGATACAATATTTTAAGAAAGAGATGCGTGAGGTAGTTGGCAAAGGCGTGGATATGCTGTTTTGCAATGAAGAAGAAGCATGCCTTTTCACAGGAACAGACAACATATTGGAAGCCAGGGAACGGCTTAAATATTTTGCGAAAAAATTTGCTATCACCCTCGGAGCCAATGGCGCTTCTATTTTTGATGGAGATACTTTTGTAGATATTGAACCCTATCGTGTAAATGCGGTGGATACCAATGGTGCCGGTGATATGTTTGCCGGGGCCTTCCTGTACGGTATTACCCACGGGCATACTTATGCCGAGGCTGGCAAAATTGCCAGTCTTGCCTCCTCAAGGGTCGTAGCTAAATTCGGGCCGAGATTAAAAGCCAACCAGGTACGGGAAATAGTTGATACGTTATTTAAGGTGGAATAGTGGGTGGAAATTAAAATAAAAATGGGGGTGTTGGTTATGGTAGCCTGATGGCGCGGTCTGGGTAGTCGGTGATGATTCCGTCTACGCCCCATTCTATCATTAATTTCATTTCTACAGGATCGTTGATCGTCCAGGGGATTACCTTGATGTTCTTTTTGTGCAGCTTTTCTATTACATTGGCATCGAGCAGTTTGTAGTAGGGGCTGTAGATGGCTGGCTCAAAGCCAAGTTTTTTTAACTGTGCCTTATAATTCAACTTGTTTTCGACGAGAAAAGCCAGCGTTACCTTGGGGTCCTTTTCATGTAAATACTGCAGCACGCGAATGTCAAACGATTGAATAATCACCCTTTCTAATGGTAAAAGCTGCTTCACCTCGTTATAGACGATGTCGGTAAATTTTTTTGGTGAAGGATGATAAATATTATCCCCTCCGGGAGTGCTTTTGATTTCGATGTTGTAATTGACCGGATCCAGGTTATTCTCCCTGATATGCTTCTCCACAATTTCAACCATTTCGCTTAACAACGGCTTGTGGGCAGTAACCTTCTCTTGCTCCGGAAACCGGTCGTTACCCTTTATGCCACAGTCATACTTTCTAATGGTTTCATAGGCCATTTGATAAATATTGTGGGATTTTTCGTCGGCATTTTCTATCGCACGGGCATTTTGATCCAGGCAAATTGCCCCTGACATGTAGGCCTCGTGTGAAATGACGACCTTTTCATCTTTTGAGATCACCACATCCAACTCCAGCGTAGAGACCCCCAGATCCACGGCTTTGATAAAAGCGTTGATCGTATTCTCAGGCAGTAATCCCCTGGCCCCTCTGTGGCCCTGAATATCGATTTTTTGGGAAAAGGTTTGGTGAGGCACTATAAAAACGATAAATAAGATGAACAATAGTTTTTTATTCCAATTCATGACGTGGTTGTTACGATACGGGGTAATTTCTTTTCAAAGTATAATGTTAGTGAATAGTTGGTGAATAAATTCCCTAAATTTGTGTTAAATCCGATGTTAATCTTTTGAGATTTGGATTTGACCCATAAAGTAAGCTTAATTTTTGAAAAAAGTAGTAATGACCCTGTTAATTATTTAGTATATGGCCATGTCATTTGACAACATAAGAACCGGCAAAAAATATTATTTAAAGAATTTTGGCGAGGAGTCCACCTTCGAAGTTCACGAAGTGATGGGAGATGGAGATTTCAAAGTAAAAGACATACACACGTTGGAAATGTTTTTTTTGAGCGAACTGGTAAAGTACGGGAAAGGAAAAGACTACCTCTTTGAGGAGGTTGAGGGCTGATTTAATTTTTTTCAGCTATATTTTTGTAAAAATCAATTTCTATCCTAGATTTGCATTCCAAATTTACGGGGAGCATCCCGGGATCTTAGCTCAGTTGGTTCAGAGCACCTGCCTTACAAGCAGGGGGTCGCTGGTTCGAATCCAGCAGGTCCCACGTTGATTATCAGGGAGTTGCAAAATTTTATTTTGCAACTCCCTTTTTTATTATGCACACTTTACGCACACTTTTTTTAAAATTGTTAAAAAAGTTTAAGAAAGGGCGCTTAGCTCAGCTGGTTCAGAGCACTTGGTTTACACCCAAGGGGTCGGGGGTTCGAATCCCTCAGCGCCCACTTAAAAGTAATGACCTGAAACCAAAAATAAAATCACTCAACTTCTCAGTAGAAGTTTTGAGTATTTTTTCATAATTTACTTCTGGTTAGTTAAGTAATGAACCTCGTTATAAATAATACCATTCCTAAGTGTACCGGATTTCAGTATTTAGGCCTTTTTTAACCCTTTCTTTTAATCTGTCAAAGTAGGAATAACTCATAAAAGAAAATGAAGTTGTACGAACTGCCTCAATCTCTGATTGTACTCCCTAAGGACAATCAAATTCCGCCATTTGGCTTGACGATCGATTTTGCCGAGGGTGCATTTGCAGATCATTACTTTGCCCCGAATAATGTCAATGATCTCTGGGCACTGTTGGGAGGGGCTTTTTCACTTTTGCCGAAGGTCTTTTTTGAGATCGAACGGAAAGATTCCCACCTAAGGTTCCAGGGGTTTGGCAACGAACATGGGTTTTGCTTATTTCAGGACACGTACAAGCATGAGATTCTAATTTTCGGCCAGCCGTCGATAAACGAGGACAACCCTGACCTCTTGCAGATCTGGGATGATAGATGGGGACTCACCTATTTTTTGCCCAGGACAGCGCTGGTCGATTTCGAAAAAATGGTCATGCTTGGCAATCAAGTACTTGAAACAGGAAAGCTACCAGAGCACATTGCTTTCTCGCAGAAGTTCACTGATCTCGGTTTGCCCGAGGGATATTGCTAATAACAACCAGCATAGTTCCTGGAATTTCCTGATACTTAACGTGTATCAACCGAAGCATTTTTAGAACTACTGTTCTGAGTAACACTTTGACCATTGGAAGTTAGCATAAATGAAATGGGTAAATAAATAAAAAGAGGAGAAGTCACCGCTCACTTCATCAAAGCGATGCTTTGAATAGGTCCCGGGACTTGCACTCGTATGCCTCTCCAAGATCTTTCTTTTATAACCAAATTGATAGTTGTAGCATCATCAGAATATGATGAAGTTAGCAGCGAAAAGATAAAAAAAATAACGGGACTTAATAGCGAAAATGCCGATAATATGAACGATGAATGCATAGGGGTTTATCTGTAAGGAACTGATAGTGGGGATTGGAAAGTCCGCCACGATTGTGTAATTTTATCACGGTAGCTATCGGGATTGTGCATGAGGAAAGGACAGTGCTACTGCCTGCCGGTTCTACTTCCTAAGCATAGTAGTAGTTCGTTTTGTGCCATAAGAATCGGATAAACCATAACTATGAGAAATTTTAAAGTTGAATTTGACAATCTGATTAAAGAAATTATTGCTCCGGCGTTCAAGGCAATTGGATTTAAAAAGAAGAACAATAACTTTTATAAATCAACCAATGATTTGATTCAAATATTCAATGTTCGAAAAAGTCAATGGAATTCGAAAGAAGATATATCCTTTACTTTCAATATTGGATTTTTTAATCCTGATATTTTCAAGAAAACTAGAGATAGACCGATTTCTGATGTTCCAAAAGAGTATGATTGTTTTATAAGTTTACGTCCATGATTTATTACTAATAATAAAGATAAATGGTATGAATTGAATGAGAAAGTTAACTACAACAAATTAATAGCTGAGATAAATTCGGCTCTTCAAAATTCAACTATTAGCTTGTTTAACAACTATCAAACTTTGAATTCTATAAAAGATTTAGTTCGTGAATATCCTGATTTACAAAAAAAAATGGGAATAACTGCGAGATTTGTATTTATGATGAAAACAAATTCAGAAAAAGAAGCTGTAAATTTTCTTAATTCAGAATATAAGAATGCACTGATTCCTAAATCGAGGGTGTCTGTGATTAACTATCCGGATGGTAAAAGAGTTGAGACTCAATCAGAGCCTAAGATAAATCAAGCATATGTAGACAGTTTGATTAAGATCTCAAAAAAGTATAACATTGAACTTAAATAAAATACGGCACACAATAACTAAGCATTCATGTTCGGCCTATCAGCCATACAAATGCTTAGTTGTCGGGCGATCTCCCCAGTCGCTCGGCTGTGCCGAGTGACAACCATGGTTAAGGCCTCGGGCCTGGATGAAATCGGACAAGGGGACTATAGGCCATTAAACAGGCAAAATGGACAAAAAAGAACTCTGGATAAAAGTGAATAAAATTCTATGGGAGGAATGGGATCCAATTGGAGTAAATGATTACGGAGGACCTGACGATGAATATCGAGGATATGTTCCTTCCATAATTAAACTCTTAGAAGACAATGCAGACGAATCGAGAATTGCTAAACTCCTTCATCAACACGCTAATGTCAACATTGGACTATCAACAGGTCTAACTGACCACCTGGAAATTGCTAAAAAATTGAAAAAATTAACTGAATAAAATATGAGCTGGGATATTGTTTTATTTAACTCAAAGGAGACTATTAAATCAATTGAAGAATTGGACGTAGACAAACTCGAACCAATTAACTTCACAGGAGTCCTTGAAAGTTCATTTACTGAAATTGTTAAAGAAGAAAATCATCGACAGATAAAAGGAAAAGATTTCTCGATTGACTTCTTTACTGACGATGAACCGGTAAGTAACAAGATGCTGAGCTTGTATGGGGAAAACGGATTGTTCGAATTGATTGAACTTGCAAAACAACAAGGTTGGCAAATTTTCGATACTGGATTAGGAAGTATGATTGATTTGGAAAACCCAGAGAATAACGGATATGAAAACCACAAAAACTATGTGGAACAAATAATGAAAAAATAAAAAACACAATGTATGTTTGTCCTCATCTCAATGACCTTTTTCCTGACCTGATCTCCTATCAAAGGTTCGTAGCCACAATACCATTTCTATTGCTAAACCAGTTTTGCCTTTGGCTAATGAAAATGGAACTAAAAGATAACAAACAACTGGAACCAGAGTTAATTCACTTTTTGGGGTTTAGGCTGTAATAGAAATTAGGGCTTATGCTACGCAAACGTTTAAAATGACTAAAATATTCATTCGCCGAGGAATAAATTGTGAACTCACAAAAGACCTGATCGTGTCCAAATCGCCAAATCAGGTCAGGAAATGGAGAAACCTGCGTGTCAAGGCCATACGGAATTTAGGCAATCTTATAGGGGACAAGGATTATAAAAACCTTACCTGTGATGATACATTTAAATTACGGGACTAGTGGTGTTACGGATAAAAGAAGAAGGTAAAAAAGCATCCGGTGCCAACAAAGACCTTATTCACGTGAAAACCATTATTGAAACAGTCAATTAAAGTGAACGGCTAAACTTTGATACGGGCCGGCTGTTTAACAAGATCATAGATTAAGCAGGGCCGTGAAGAAAGCCGGGAGGCCTTTGACGACACCTTATCTTAAAGAAATACTACTGAATGAAGAAAATCTTGCTGGTCTTACTGACCATGAACGGAATCGGGCGTGACGCCCATTTCCGTTGGGAAATAAATGAATAGCAACCAAACGATGGTGAAATCTTGCTGCAATTTCATCAGAATCATAGGTGCCGTTTTCAATCCAGTAATGGATATCCTCTAGTAGTTTCCGCAATTCAACCGAAATCGTAGTCCAGTCTACCCCTATATTCTTCCCGGATTGGCGATATTTACCAGCCCAATTCCACACTTTGCCAAACATCTGAATGTGTAGCTTTAGTACAAAAGTTTCTGTCAGAACATCACTTTTACGCCTTCTTTGCAGCCAGTCCATTGCGTCATTAATATTTTCTTGTTCCCACCGGTCAAGCTCACCACGGGTGGTGATATGGCTAAGCTTAAGCCCTTCCATTTCATCAGAATCAAGGGGTGTTGCTCCTTCTGGATACTCAAAAAGGCAGCTTATTTTAATTTTCAGAAGCTGATGTTGAAAGTGAAAATGACACGGCTGGAAGGAGCTATCTTTAAGTTCTTTGAAAAACTGTCCAAAACCAACCTGTTGATTCTGGACGATTTTGGCCTCAATTATCTGGAAAAACAACAACAGGTAGACTTGATGGAAATCATTGAAGATCGGCATGGTAAAGTATCCACTATTATCGTCAGTCAATTGCCTGTAGCAAGCGGGTATGATATCATTGGAGAAGAAACCATCCCTGATCCCTGATGCGATACTGGACCGATTGGTGCACTCCTCACCCAGAATTGAAATAAAAGGTGAAAGTCTGAGAAAAAAACTGTAACATTGTCAGTCATCTGAGTTCTCTGAAAAACTGAACCTTTTGAGGGAGCAGTATCTCCGGTACAGGGGTCAGCATCTCCGGAATATCCACCAAAGTACTAAGGGTTAGAATTCACCTTCCTCTGCTAAAGGCAAGTAGAGATCGCCACGGAGAAGCCTTCATCTACCCACAGTGGAACACCCCAGCGATTGCTAACCGATGAAAACAACTGTGAACAATGTGGAGTTAATTAACCAGGTATAAACATTTCTTTGAACAGCGTTCGGTTAGAGGTAAGCGTCCCATAGACAAATGTTTCTCCAAAAGAGACCTGGGAATTAACAAAGAAATGGGCAAAAGATCAGGGCTTTGTAGTGAAATATAAATGATTAATATGGACCGAATACAGATATTCGCTTTCAGGGGCTCTAAGTTCCTTCAAAACCTTCAGCTCGAGGTGGATGAGGACACATTTGATATTGCTGTTGACTTACCATTGAAAAAGCAATACAATGTCCGGTGCATTTTTGAATTGGCAAATGAATCACCGTCATATCCAGCACATATACTTGGCAAAGAAATAGCAAGTGTCAGATGTGCTGAAAAAGTGATTGATGCAGAAACCAAACTTTTTTTTCACCCCAATGATCCTTTGAATCATGAGATCAAACTCCCATTTGAAAGACAAAACTATATAATAGAACTCAGGATCTTTGAAGATAGCCCCGTTCATCACTACGGTGTACTGGATGCAGTTCCAATTCCCACAGATATCTTGACGCTATATTTTACCTTTTCCAAAAAAGAGTTATCACTCAATACGGCCACTGCTATTCAGAAATATTTCGATGGATACAGCCATTTGGGTTTCTGCCTGGGAGCGCTCGAATATATAAAAGAGGTAATCTATAAGGAGTACGGAAACAAAAAGTTGGATTTAGTTGAAATATTTTCTAATACCGAAATAATAAATAAATTGTTCGAGGAGCAAGTAATCATGATAGTTTGGGGGATTAATCCCTATTCATACCCTATATACAGCGCTGATAATCCTGACATTTTGAAGCCCTTGGTCGGTGAAGAATTTGGCCATGAGGGAATATTCAAAATAAGGGAAGACATAAAAGAGCTTAGCTTAATTCCAGGACATAACCTTGGGGATTGGCCCGCTTTGCTTAAGGAGGATTGGCCTAAAATTAGATTGAAAGGCAGGGGAGTCAAAACATACCTCAAACCTTATTCACTAAGAGATCCTGATTCTGAAGTAGTCATAACCTCTTTTGTAGTATTTCGGTCTGAGGGGGCAATAAATAAAAGCCAACCGCTGTTAAATGTTGATTTATTGTATCACTGATCACTATATAAGTAATTCTTAAATTATTGATTGTCAAATATTTATGAACTAGTTCTTTTTGTTAGATGTTTGGTCAATTGTCTGACCTTGGGGAACTTTGTGGTGTCCCTTTTTTAACCACAGAGGCACAAAGACACAAAGAGACACAGCGGTTTTCGCCGATAAAATAAAAATACAGGCACATGTTTGAGTTGTGCAACAGCCGCAACTAACTTGTAAAAGTTTCAGATATCAGTTTCATATCCCAACTTTGCATAATTTTGAAAGCTATTGGAGATTTACTTTTTTACATAAAAAATGAAATAGTATAAATGATAGATGATTGCGTAAAGTGTATCATACGCTGAAGTCCTATGCAATTAAATGAAGAATAGAGAAGCATATTTACAAGACCTGCTAGTTAGATTGGAAGATCGAAGGCTTCGACCGGGGATTACTTTACCTGAAGGTGTAAAGTCAAGTTCTCATTTGACCGTAGCTCATGAAGCACATCAAGAAATTAATAATTTGAGCGATGAGCAGTACATACCTGTCTTCCAAAAGCTTTTGGAAACAGAAAAAACAACCATCAATAAGATCAACCTGATTGCCTACTTAATAAGACTGGCTGATAAGTTGAATAGGGTTGAACTGGGTGACTACGTATTGGACCTAGTAGCAAAAGAGAAAATAAGATGGGTAAATGATGTTTCGTTGAGGGAATTGAGTCAATCCAAATTAGCAGTTAAGAATAACAGAGAACTCCTCTTCGAGTTGGTCAAACATAAAGATTGGCAAATAAAACTAAGTGCTCTTGATTTACTTAAAAAACTCGACTCTTCTTATTCTGAAAGAATTGAAGAAGCATGTTTGGAATTCATCAAAATCAACAAGAAGAAACCCCATGAACTAAGTGCTCTATGTGGCGTTCTAAGCAGACATGGTTCTACTAAATCTGTGGAAGCAATTAAAGAAATTGCGAGAACAAATAGCAAGGCTTTGGCAGTGAACGCTGCTTTAACTGCCATTGGTGAAATTGACGGAAAAAATCAAACAGCCTTTTTTGTTGAAATTTTCGAATCAAACAGAAACAATGATGTAAAGTCGACTTCAACCCAAACTCTTTGTGAATATGGAAACGAAAAGGCTATTCCTTTGTTAGTAAAAAGAGCAAAAAGCCTATTATCTAAAGCGCGTACATCAAACACCATTTATGTTGGAGGGACAAAACCTGAACTGGTTCATATTTTTGAATTCCTGCAAAACAATCATCAAAAAGAGGCAGACCAACTTTTTAAATTTGTTGAGGCCAAAAAAATGGCATTTCTTGATGAAACTGAACGAAAGTGGTTCGAGGAAAACATAAAAAAAGCATAGAACAATATCTATGCATGAAATCATAGCCGCACAAAACCAACGCTCAACCCATAGAAGCGCAAAAGCTTCAAAATTTTTCCAAATGAATCTGATTTATGAAAAGAATATCAGTACATTGAAGATTATGCGCCCAAACTGTTATTTGGCATTTAAATGAAACTACGAAGTTACATAGCAACAATATTGATTCTGATAACAGTACTGATTTCCTGTGACCGAATTAAGAACAAAACTGAGCGGTTCGCAGATAAAGTCAAAGAGAAAACCAAAGAAGAACTGAAGGAGCAAACTCAAAAAATAGTTGACAAAGTATTTCCTCCATTTGACCACGACCGGCCGGACACGTATAATAATAAGAAAAGGTTCAAAGACTTCCTGAAAATCGAAATTACTCCGGATGTGAAAAACATCTATTGTTTCGCTGACGCAATTGGAATTGATGCAGATTACATGTTCGCTTTTAATTGTGAATCGACAACTTCAAGAAAAATAATTGAAGTGCACAATTTGACCATAGACACACTTAATTCTGATAATGCCTTTGGATTACAGCACGACTTTGAATGGTGGGATAAGGAAAGAATTTCAGGACTAAAGAAATACAGTTGGACAAATGGAGACCAATACTTTAAATACTATTGGTATGACCAGGAAAAACAAAAGGCATATTTCTTTGACTTTGGTATGTAAAAAAGAGAAAAACGACAGTTACATGAGACCGTTTTGTCCTTGGGCCAAAAGAAATTGAAAATGCCTCCGACAAAAATTCCCGGTTTGCGATGATAGGCTCCGGGGATGGTAAGCGCATTGAAATTGACAAAGCGCTCAATGCCCTGCAAGACCAAAATGCCAGTTCCTTCAAAGTCGGCTTTTGCCGCAAGACCGATCCATTTTTCAAGGTATATCCGAAATTGTATTTTTTCTTGTTAAAAACTTCAATTCCCCAGGTTACTTCCAGCAGATTACAGGTATATAAATAGTGAAAGCATGCCCAACTGTCATGTTTTTTGCTGGTTTTGAAAAAGCTATTTTTATTAATAAATCCTATATGCAAAAGCTATTTTTATCACTTTTTAATGATGCTAAAAGCCTGGAACTCCTGACAGGGAGGTTATCCAGGTTATTTTTAGCACGAACAAGTATCCAAACCATGAATGGGAACAGCGATTTTTTCAATAACTATGATTCGAAGCATACCACGCTCTTAGCGCCTTCCTGTGCAAATCCGACTATTTTTTTTTATTTGCTATATTGTTTGAAAGCCCACCCATAGCAATCCATGTAGATTATTGATTATTCATAACCGTAGCTAAAAGCCTTTGGTTTTGCACATTTTATGATTGCTTTTTTATAAGTATCCATTTCGATACAAAAGCAGTATCCCCGATGTTCACATCGGGGTTTTTTATGTGATAAATTAAAAAGACCTATATATCTAAACTGACTTAAACGCCAGCTTCTTCTCTTCACAAAGCATTTTGATGGCCCATTTGCCCGACTGTGCGGAAGGTGGCAGACCACCTCCGGGATAGAGCCATTGGCCTATCATGGTGAAGTTTTTTAAGCGGGGAAGCTTCATGGGCAACTCATTGGTAATATCGAGGGTAGGCAAAAAACCTTCGTATGATCCCTGCCAAACACCAGTATAACGCGCAGTGGTTAAAGGTGTGGCGATGTCGATGACCTCTATTTTTGCGGTGATGCCCGGGTAGTGTTTTTCGAGCAGGTTTACGGCATCTTTGCGAATGGCCTCTTTTTCGTCCGGATAAGCGGTGGCCTCGAGGTTTTCCCAATGTGACCAGGGCGACTCAAACTGGCATAACAGCACTGTTTTACCCTCCGGTGCAAATGCAGGATCATAGGAGGAACGGTTCATGATGTTGTAACTTTCAATTTTGGTGCTGCCGATGGATAAACCCTCCTTAAAGTAACTGGTAATATGATTTTCTGACTCAATAACATCGTTGATTCCGAAAGATACCATCACGATAGGCGTGAACAACGGCCAATCGGCATAAGCCTTTTTGATTTTGTCGTCAAGGTAGTTTCCTTTCAGCATATCAAATAGCACTGTATGCCCGTCACAGGCGCCAATCACATGATCTGCATAAATGATTTCGTCATTTTCCAGCTTTACACCGATCGCTGTATCATTTTCAACGACAATCTCCGTGACCTTGCTTTTAAACCGGAATTGTCCACCGAGTGAGGAGAACTTTTCGGCCATCCGCCGGGTCATTGCAGAGGAGCCGCCCAGGAGGTATCCGGCATTTTTGGCATGAAACCAACCCAACATCACAATGAAACTGATGGCTGAAAAATCCCTCCCGACAAACAGTCTGTTGAGGAAATAAAGAAGCCTTTGGTTATTGAACCCGAGTTCTTCTAATAGCTCCTGGCAGTTGCGTTTTCCATATTTTATCAGTATCGGAAAAAAACTTCCGATATGAAGGAATGAACTAAAGTAGTCCAAAACAGACCGCATGCCCGGCGGGTTTTCAAACTGGTCCAGCCGGTTGCCTTTTCGCATCAATCTGCACATTTTTTCTATACTTTTTTTGTCTTCCGGAGCCAGATTTATCAGGTATTCTTCCCATTCGTCAAGGTTATTGTAAACGATAAACTCGCCATGCTTTTCATCAACCATTTTAGCATAAGTGCGGTGGTTTATGATCTGTACATCATCGGTAATAGCATTCGTTTCCCGCCATATATCGTGATAGGTGCCATGATCGGTACCGACGAGCCAGTGCAGACAGTAGTCAAAAAGGTATCCGTTCCGTTCCCAGGCGGTAAGCTGGCCGCCGGGATTTTCATGCATTTCAAGGATTGTGGCCTGCAGACCGCTTTTTTGGGCATAAATACCGGCCGTCATGCCCGCGATGCCACCCCCAATGATGAGAATATCGTTGTTTTTCATTGTCAATAGATAGATTGTTGCTCAATTAAACGAAGTAAAACTCAAACGTTTTAAAAGGGAAAACAATTAGCTATATCAGGTTAACGGATGACTTTTGTCACGTCTGGCAACCTTTTGTGCACATAGCATGACGCCAAGCAGTCATAGCCTGGCTTCAAGCCATACTATGACTAACGAAAATGAAAGGGTAATATCGCCATCCACCATGCTATAGTCATACTATGGCTTCGAGCCATAGTATGACTTCGATGCATGAACTACAACTTTTTTTCAAAAAAAACGTTGATATTGTATAAGTATACTTGTACATTGTGGTATGGATGAAAAACCGGACTACATAGCGTACAAAGGCCAAATTTACCAAATCGAATTTTACTTTGATGTCAATGGTAAAAGTCAACCCATAGATTATATGCTGGAGAAGTTTTCGGGTGCGGATGCCAAAAAATTTGAGCACTTACTGATTGTAATGGGTGATACAGGATATATCCGCAATGAGCAAAAGTTTAGAAATGAAGGCGATAAAATTTATGCTTTCAAACCTCAGCCACACAGGTTTCTGTGTTTTTTCTTTGATGATGGAAAAATCATCATTACAAATGCTTTTATGAAGAAACAGCGAAAACTACCAAAAGCTGAAAAAGAGAGGGCTTTGAGGTGCAGGCGGGACTATGAAAATCGTAACAAGAAAGGAATTTACTATGAAAAAGAAAAATGAAAATCGGAGCGGTTCAGTTTTTGATAAGTGGAAAAATGATCCCGAATACAATAAGAATTATGACAAGGAACTAAAAGAATTCGCCTTATCCGAACTTATGCTTGCATTGATGGAAGATGACCCAATAAGCGTCAGGAAGCTTGCCGAACTGGCCGGCTTGTCGCCTACTGCCATTCAGGATCTCAGATCGGGAAAAACAAAGGATGTGAAGTTTAAAAACTTCGTCTCTATCATCGAAGCTTGCGGATACGGAATTGAATTGGTGAAAGGAAAAAAACGTATCGCTATTCATTCCTCGATGTCTAACAAAATTGATTTTTCGGTATTGTAGGCAACTGTCGATCCGGGTAAAAGAATAGCTTGCTGCTCATCGCTATTTCAGGCTTACAAGGAAGCATACAACCCGTGTAAGATACAAGGTAGTTCCAGGCTCCTTCGCTTGTTTGGGAGCCTGGTCTGTCTTTTGTCCCGATAATCTATTTTCAGCATTTCTGTCAAAGTATTCAACGTACTTCAGGATCAGGCCGATTGTGGAAAACACTGAGGGCTAAAAGGTAGTACATGGCTGTTTTCGGTGAATGGTCAAACAGGAAATCAGCATTTATTTGCAATTTGTCAACAAAAACTTGACAATCTGAAAAAATATGTGAAGATTTTATTTATATTAGTACTAATAATTCATATAATTATACAGATGAAGAGGATATTCATAAATAAAATCGTTAAACCATATTAAAAAAGCCATGTCAGAAAAACATCTAACCAAACTAGGAGAGTATTTTGCCAGTAAGGCGGTAAACCGATCTCAAATAGCCAGGAGAACCGGGCTAAGCAAGCAGCGGTTAAGCGAACTGGCAATTAACAAAAAAACCAAATTGCAGGTAGAAGAACTCTATTTAATTGCGATGGCACTGGAGGCGTGCCCCTGTGAATTGGTTGAATTTCTTTGCGGTCACTTAAAAGACAAGGTTGATACAAGCCTTTCCTGATTAAACCGGAAACTGCCGGGCCTGTATCCCCCATGGCACCGGTTTCGCAATGATGCCTTGAGTTCAGCTCAAGGAGGCTTAAAATTTTAGAATATCGCAGATATTTGGTACACCGGCCATTAACTTTTTTCCATTTTTGCTGATGATTGTCATTGACACTGAAAACAATGATCATCGTAACCAACAGGAAATCGATGGAAATTGCAGGCAAATCTTAAACTTTAGATGATCCGGGAGGAAAATTTGATCGGATTTCTGTTTTTCTTAACTATACTATTTCAAAGTTGTACCATGGTTAAAATAACAGTTAGTGACCAACGGAGCCAATCACCCAGGCATGTTTTACTGGATGGCGATACGGTAGTAACTACCTGGGGGGCTATAAAAGTTAACCAATCGGATTTTTTCCCTTCAAGCTTCCGGATCAAATCAAACGGAAAAGTGATTTTTATAGACCCGGTGGAAACAAATGGTACAGATAAGGCGGATTACCTATTCCTGACGCACGCGCATCCGGATCATTTTTCTATGAAGGATATCAGGAAACTGACAAAACCGGAAACAATTTTCATCTGCGCCAGGGGGCCGGCCCGGCGCCTTGCAAAATATGATTATCATATTAAGCAGGTAAAACCCGGTGACAAACTGGATTTGGGTGACGGTTTGAAATGTGAAGCAGTGGCAGCCTACAACACAAAGCCAGTCTTTTTGTGGATAAAAGCTCACCCGAAATCGCAACAAAATGTCGGCTATATCCTGACACTTGGCAACAGGGGACGCATTTACCATGCCGGCGATACAGACTATATTCCGGAAATGAGCAATGTCAGAGATATTTCCCTCGCCCTTGTTCCGGTTGGTGGAGATAACCTGACCATGAATATAGAAGATGCTGCGAAAATGGTCAATGAAATTGGTCCTGAAGTGGTAGTCCCGATGCACTATGAAGTCAAAAAACAGGAAGATTTGATGAACTTTAAAAGTCTGGTTGAAAAGAAGGTAAAAGTTGAGATATTATGAGCGGTGAACTCGTTTGACCAGCAAACGGGCAGGCAAAACCTTAAGGAGTTTTTGAAGGACAACAGTTCATACTGATAGCCACTCACAACCTTTTGCCTTGTATTGTTTTTTAAAAAAAGCCTGCACAGAAACAGGCCGATGGGCAACAGAAAAAGAGGTTGTCTCAAAAGGGTAAACATATCCGGGTACCTACCTGAGAAAAATCCCCAATACAAAAAACTGAGGCCGTTCAAATTACTTTTGAGACGGCCTCCTCTTCTATATCATATGGAGAACAAATGATTTTACTTTTGTTTCCCTGTAAACGTCAAAAGATCGTCGATTTCCTCGGTGCTCAATGCGCGGTCATAAATTCTTACGTCATCGATCATTCCGATAAAACGGTTGAAAAAACCAGCGCCATTTGCAGACCAGTGTGCACCAATAGCCGAATTACTATTTGACACATTGATTTTGTCTTCCTTAGAACCTTTCAATACACCATTGGTATAGGCACTGAATTTGCCCTTATCATATACCATTGTATACAGCATCCACTTGTTAGCATCTGTTTTTTCGAAAGGATAGGCAACAGTCACATTTTTTTCTGCATTGTTATCGATTTGCGACCCTATCGAGAATCGTATGTTTCCCCAGTAGTGTCCTATCCCCAACATACCACCATGGTGATCGCCAAAAGACAGATACCCGGAACCATCAGTGTGGGTTAAACCTTCTTCATTGACCCAAACAGATAAGGTAAAAGCATCCATGTTGTTAAAATCAATTTCCGGAAGTAAAACGTAAGACTCTTGGTTGCCGTCCAGTTTAATACCCTGTGAAACTTTCCCTTGCCGGAAGTCAGAGAATCCCTGGATTTTAGCGTGCAGATCATTCCCTGAAGCATCATTCACATCTCCGTCAAGCGGATAGTAAGCGATCATTCCGGTTTCAATGCCGGGCGTTTCAGGTTCAGGCTTATCATCATTCGGGCATCCATGAAATGTGACAAGATCGTTGATTTCCTCATGGGTCAAAGCACAATCGTAGATCCTTATATCATCCATCATGCCAATAAACCGGTTGAAAAAGCCTGCGCCGTTAGCTGACCAGTGTGCACCTGCCGCCGCTTTATCATTAGATACATTGACTTCATCTTCCTTGACATCTATCAACTCACCATTGGTGTAGGCGCTGAGTTTTCCCTGATCATACACCAGTGTATACAAGACCCATTTTTTGACATCTGTTTTATTGAAAGAATGAGAGACAAACACGTTTTTTTCCACATCGGTATCTATTTGGGCGCCTACCGAAAATCGTATGCTTCCCCAGTAGTGTCCTATCCCTAACTGGCCGCCGTGGTGATCACCAAAAGACAGATACCCCGAACCGTCAGAATGGGTTATACCTTCTTCATTGACCCAAATGGACAAGGTGAAGGATTCCATACTGTTAAAATCTATTGGAGGCAGTGAAATATAAGAATTCTCGTTGCCATCCAGTTTAATGCCTTGTGCTACTTTTCCTGACTGGAAGGTAGAAACACCGATTACCGTAGCATGCCGGTTATTCCCTGAGGCGTCTTTGACATCTTTGTCAAGCGGATAGTAGGCAATCATTCCGCTTTCAATGCCGAGTGCTTCTGATTCAACCTTGGGACTATCCTCATCGCATCCATAAAAAATAGCAGTTGAAACAAGAAGTGAAATAACTAGTTTTTTCATATTATAAAAATGGATTGGTTAAACTTCTAAAAAATTGGATTAGTTAAAACTTTGTTTGCCTTATACAATTTTAATACCGCATGTTAATTTGTTGTAACCCCGTGAATCGGACATAGAACAGGGATACCTAACCCATGTCAGGTTTGGCAACTAATGTGGGTGATTCCCTCCTTTTCCGGCGTGAATGCTTTCCTGAATTAATTTCTTATTTCATGTCTGACCGGGAATAGCAACAGGCAGCTTTACCCTGACGCTCACCGATGTCAATGCCGACCGCTACCTTTTCTTTTTCAGCATATTGTAAGATTTGTTTGCATAACTTGCTTCAAAGGTTAACCATACCCTTTAACCTAAAATAAGGGAGGAAATACAAGGCAATTGGGTTGTTTGGCCAGGCGGCAGAAGAACTCATTCTTATCTCTTGATAAGGAGTAAGTAATAGAGAAATAATTGATAATAATGCTAAGCCGCACAAAATTTACCATGTCGTAGCCACATCAAACTTATTGAACAGCCCGGACAATGTCCCCGATTTAACCCCCTGCATCCTATTCCCGTTTTTTGTTTATCAAATCAACATAAAAATAAAAGGCCTGCTTCCAAAGCGCCTTACCATTCGATGGGTCAATATTTTCTGTCAGCTTGAGCTGGCGCTGGAAATACCATTCGTGGATTTCATCAGTAGTACCACCGTTAAAACCAACAACGGCTAAGATCAACTCACTCAGGTCCGATAAGCCGGCGCTGGCATCGATTCCCTTTTGGGTTAAATCATTGATGAATTTCAGATTTTTTAATTCCGCTTTGATAAGCAATATGGCAAGCTCGGCTTTGGGGGGAAGTGTGACTAAGGATGGGTTTTTAGGGAGTTTGATTTTCATAAGTACTTGTCTTTATCTGAATTATGGCCTTGTCCGATTCTTTCCTGCTATATAGGCTTGGACTAAAAATTACTTTATTAGTTATAAATATATCTATAAAAGTAATTCTTTCAAAAATAATTATTATTTTTTTCATAATATTTATTCTCACAAGCTATATTAAAGTTCTTAAAGGATGAATTATGACCAAACTTGGGGAATACTTTGTTAAACGGTCTATCAACCGGGCCAGCGTATCCAGAAAGACCGGAATCAGGACAACCAGGCTTCATGAGCTCTCCAATAATCCAAAAACTAAAATAAAAGCAGAAGAACTTTACCTTATTTCTCTGGCTATTGAAGCCAATCCCGGTGAACTATTTGAGTATGTTTGCGGCCATTTGAAACTTAAATCTTAAAAACCTGGCTACAGTTCCTTTGTTTATTCAATTCCTCTAAACCCATGGTTCATACCCTCGAGCTACGCACAACCTGCAACAGATAGCGATCGCATCACACGCGTGCTCGCCCGGTGTCGAAAGGCACAAGCGAGACGTAGCTGTTGCACGACTCAAACAGGTGCCTCTATTTTTATTTTATCGACAAAAACCTCTGTGTCTCTCCGTGACTTGGTGCCTTTGTGGTTAACCATTTTTCACCACGAAGGCACCAAGTCACGGAGAGACACAAAGAGCTTTGCCGAAAACGTTGTGCAACAGCCACAGGATGCTTGCGCCATATTAATAGCATACAGCAACAATAAAGCCCCTAAACTTTCAACCTTGAGCAACCTGCAACCCAACCTGTATTCAAGAGCTAAGCACAACCCTGGAATACAACCTGTGATAGCTGATATCATGAAAATGCTAAAACCTTACATGCAACCACACAAAATATAAATAGCGTTTTATCTCGTTTGAAAACTTTTTACTTTGCCAAAGATATTTTTTAAACAACCTTTAAATTTTATACAGATCGCCCAATCCAAACAGCTAATTAAAATGAAAAAAATATTCACAGTAATGCTGGTAATCATTGCTACTACGACAAGTTACGGTCAGAACTTTGGCATTAAAGGGGGGCTCAACTACGCAAATCTTATCGTCAATAATTCAAGCATCGAATATGGGGATTATATATTCGGATTTCATGCCGGGGTATTTAGTACCATTGAGATAACCCATAAACTATCATTAAGACCGGAAGCGCTTTATTCAAAAAAAGGATATGACCGGAAGTTATCTACCGTGTATCAAACACTTGAAATTAATAACCGGTTTCATTATTTGAATTTACCACTACTCATGGCATTCACACCCCTTGATAAGTTAAGTCTGTTAGCCGGGCCGGAATTTGGTTATATCATCGCCGCGAGGCAAGAAAATAACCGCACCGGATCTTCCGATGATATCGACGATATGTATGATAGGTTTGATTTTGGATTAGCGGCCGGAGTTATGGTGTGGATGACTGAAAACCTGCACGCTGAGCTAAGGTACACACATGGGTTGTCAGATTTAACCAAAGAATTTGGTATCGGTAGTTCCAGGTTGCAAAACAGAACTTTTCAACTGTCGGTTGGATACCTACTGAAATAAAAGCAAAAATTCATTCCTGTTTCTGTTGTTCCAGATAAGTGATCAGCTTATCCCTGTCAAAGGTAATGCTCCAGATACCTCTTAAATCCCCTATTTTGTGGTTGGCTGCGTTATCGTCGGGATACAGGTCTTTAATTAAAGTATGGGTTTCACTGCTGACTTCGGTCCCTACTGAGCCGTGACAATTGAGACATAAAGGGTTATTCAGCACAATGGGTTTGGCAAAGAGGATTTGATTTTCATTGGGAAATGCCACCACGGGCTGAAGTGCTGCCTGGCCGTCCAATGATTTTTGATATTGCTCGAGTATTTTCCTTTCCGTATCGTCCGGAGCGTCTTTGGGATTTCTAAGTCTGAGTGATGCGCGTTTAATTTTAACATCGAGACCGGTAGTGAGTGTATCGAGAATCGGATAAGCGGCTGTCTGGCAAAACCGGACAGCGTATCGAGGGCCACCTTCCCCCATAGCTTTTTTCAATTGCCCGCCCAGAGCCTTCTGTGCGGCGTTGGAAATCCGGTTGCCCTCGATCATAACGGCATCTTGTATTTGCTGGTCTGTGATGCTTTTAGATTTTTTACGCTCAGCGCAAGCAATGAGCACAATTAGCGACAATAATGGGAGTGTTTTTTTCATTTTTCGTAGGGTGTTATTTCAATACATGAATATAGCTAAATATTTTCATAAGTTGGGAATTGATTGAAGAAATCTTTCATGGTGGGAAGTCATAGTATGGCTTTGAGCCATGCTATGACTAGGTTTTAGCTGTCATTTAGTAAGGATGAGTTACTGCCTGTAAGGGTTAATCTCCCGGCATCTATACCATAAATTATGGACATAACGGCTGAATGAATAGATGGACCGACCCCAAATTTTGGTTTGTTGTTTTCAAGCTGTATGAAAAATTCTAATGATGGTCACCCTGAGGATTCAGCTATTTAGCTTGTTAAAAATGGTATTGATTGAGTAACTTTAGGCAATTGGGATAAAAACCATTAAATGCATACCTAAAACTGTCTACATGAAACAAACAAAGTGGTTTGACCGGAAATTTGATTTTTCTTTTGAGCAAAACATTTTTCCATCGGTTATTGAACGGTTACGTGGCACGCCCATTCGCCTGGCTGATAAGGTTTCAAAAATACCTGATGAATATCTTACCATGAAGCCCGCCAATGCCTGGTCTATAAAAGAAAATGTCGGTCATCTGATCGACCTGGAACCTTTGTGGCAGGGAAGGCTTCAGGATATTCTTAACGGTGAAAAGGAACTCAGGCCCACTGATTTGTTGAACAGAAAAACAGATTCGGCCAACCATAACAGCAAAGATGTCGATGAACTGATCCGGGCGTTCACAGAAATAAGAAATGCTACCGTGGCCAAACTGGAAACCCTTAATGAAGTGGAGGTATATAGATTTGCCCTCCATCCCCGGCTGAAAAAGCCCATGAGAACGATGGACCTGTTCCTTTTTGTCGCCGACCACGATGACCACCACCTTGTGAGAATAACAGAAATCAGCAACAGTTTGCAACAATAGTAAAATCCAATCACAGTTGCTGTAAGCTGTTACCGATAGCAGTCCGATACACTATTCCGCTTATTTTAACGGTTTATAAATATCAGATTCGGTGACAATAATCATATTTTAATCATTTCAAGCCGCTTATATTCATACTTACATAGAGAATAAGTCCATGTGTTTCACAATAAATTGACATTTTGGAACTTTTGATTAAATTATTGATAGCAGATGATCATGAAATGATAAGAGATGCCTTAAAAGCCTTGCTTTTAAAAATTAATTTTGTGGAGATCGAGGCAGAGGCGTCAACAGGCAAGGAGGTGTTGGCCATACTGGATAATAACAATATTGACTGTGATATTGTATTAATGGACATCAGTATGCCTGAAATGAATGGCATTGAAGCTACGCGACTTATTTCAAAAAACCATCCATCGGTAAAGGTATTGGCCCTTACCATGTATGAGGAAAAAGACTATGTAGATGAAATGTTCAGGGCAGGGGCCTTGGGATTTCTTTCAAAACTGACTACACAAAAAACCCTGCTCAGGGCGATTCAAACGGTCTATGAGGGGAATATATTTATCGAGTATTAAAATGATGCCTCATTTTTAACCACAAACCCGACAAAATTCTCCGTGTCCCTTCGTGTCTTGGTGCCTCCGTGGTTGACCATTTTTCACCACGGAGGAACCAAGAA